>JACONB010000197.1 GCA_014323965.1 Prochloron sp. SP5CPC1
TTACAGCCCAATGCTCAAGGTCGTTATGCCATCCCTCCCCTCCAGGTTGAGTTAGGAGTTTGGCAAGGCTGTTATCAAAACCAGGAGATGAAGTGGATGCGCTGGTGGGATGACCAAGGTCAGTTGCTACTCACAGGCATTGAAAGAGCTGAGGAGGCTGAGAGGGCGTTGTACCAAGAGGTGCGGGGACGACTGCAAGCTGAGGCACAACGGCAACAGGAGGCTCAAGCACGATTGCAAGCTGAAGCAGAACGAAGGCGGGAAGCTCAAGCACGATTGCAGGCTGAACAGGCACAACTTAATGCAATTGGGAAACTTCAGCAAATGGGCATGGCTCCTGAGCAAATTGCAGCGGTGTTGAGTTTGCCGATGGAGCGAGTATTGCAGGCTATTAGAGAATTGTAAAGTCCTTAGCCAAATTTAGGCAAATCAATCTCCCCCCTAGACTTGGGTTTTTTCCCTTTTCCTAACCCATTAATTGTGGGTGAAGGCCAATTAGATTTAGTATTCTCTTGATTTTTACTATCGCCCCTACCAGACCAGGGTTGGATAGGTTCAACTTTAGGGACAAGTGAGGGAGTTGCTAAACACTGGTCTAATGCTGCCTTAAATTTCAAGGAGTGACGCTGCTGACGCACTAGACGAGTCTGTAACTCCTGCTCTTGGAGTTCTAACTGAGCGACTCTTTCCTGACTTCTTTCTAGTTCTTGGTGCAAATGAGAGATTTCTTCTTCCTTGGTATTCAGTTCTTTTGCTTGTTGGGTAATTAGCTCCTGAGCTGCTGCTAAATCTTGCTCTAGTTCCTTGATGGTTTCCAGCAGCTCCTGATTTTCCAAGGACTCACTCCTATCCTCATTCAATTTATCATGCATAATAAAAGTTATTTAACCTATAATACTATATAATACTTTTTGATGAATTAAAGCACTACTAATTAAAGATTGAATAATACCTAGGTTTAAAAGGCGGCCATTAAGGTAGTGCTCTAACCAAATTTGGCTCATTAAATCCGGTTTATCTGGCAGTTTTTCTAATTCCCATCCTGGTAAATTTAATTCAGTCATCAGTTGCTTAACTTTGGGGTCATAACTAATCGCAAAACAGGTACATCCTGCTGCTGCGGCCATAACTAAACCATGATAGCGCATGGCGATCGCCATTTTAACTCCCCGAAATAATCCTTTCAGTTCTTGGGGATTTTCTAATGAGATAACCTCCACGGAACCAGGAAGTTGCTGGGCGATCAAATCAGCGATGTCTTGGTCTAAGACAGGCTGAAACGGCACCAATAATATACAAGCATCCGTAGCCTTTTGCAATTGAATTAAAGCCAGAGTCAAATTTTCCAGTCCTTGGGGGGTTAAATGAGGTGGTCCGCGCAAAATAACTGCTATTCTGGGTGTGGGCAAGTCAGACAAACGGGAAATTTCCTTCCCTTCTAAAGCCCACACTGGATCCGGAGCGATAGTAGGGGTTATCCCCCAATCTGCCAGTAATTTCGCGCTCCCATTATCCCTAACACTCACAGCATTACAGCGTCTCAAAACCCACTTAGTCAAACCACGGGTGAGGGGGTGATCCAAAGGTCCGATTCCTTGGGCCCAGGCAATAGTTTTCATGCCAAATTGTTGAGCTAAAGCCATCAAACCCCCATAGTAAAAAGGACTAGCTAAACTGGTGACATCTTGCATTAAACTGCCACCACCCCAAATAAAGCAATCAGACTGACTCAGCGCTCTTAAAATAGAAACAGCAGAGCGATTGTGGCAACTTTGAACCCCATAGCGTTGGGAAGTTTGGCGAGGATCGGCAGAAAGAACTATGGGGGTCACCTGTTTTGGCAACATTTGTAATAGGGACATGAGCAATGCTTCATCTCCCCCATTTCCTTTGCCATAATAGCCACAAATAACTGCCTTTATTGTCTTCATGAATAAATCCCTTCCTTATAGAGCCATCTAAAATATCCTAGTAGTTTTATCATGAATGTAAATCCAACAGTTGAAGAAATCAAAGAAATGATTTTCCGACTACCGCTACAGGAAGTGGTAGTACTGATACAAGATATTGAAGAAAGATTAGAAACCCTGGACATAATGCAACTGGCAGAAACAGGATTTAAAGAATGGAACGATACAGAGGAAGATATTTATAGCAGTTACCAGTACTAATTATTAGTTATATTAATCTCCCCGTTCCTCTCTCTGTCCCTCTCTCTGCGTCTCTGTGTCTCTGCGTGAAACTCTATTAAAAACGGAACCACAGATGATGATAGATAGAGAGTTTTATTCTGAAGAAGTTAAACTGTTGATTTTTTGCTGAAGGGGAGAGATAATGCGATCCACTAAGCGAGAGAATGGAAGACTTTGGAGATATACTCGCCCAGGTCCCGTCATTTTTGCTAAAAATAAGCCTTCACCCCCAAAGAGAACATTTTTAAACCCCCCAACAAATTGAATGTCGTAGTCTACTGAAGGGGAAAAAGCCACGAGACAACCTGTATCCACCCGCAGAACTTCCCCTGGTTGGAGATTTTTTTCCACGATCGCCCCTCCTGCTTGAACAAATGCCATGCCATCGCCTCTTAATCTTTGCAGAATAAAGCCTTCTCCGCCGAAAAAGCCAGCCCCTAAGCGTTTGGTAAAGGCAACTTCAATATCTGTACCACTAGCAGCACAGAGAAAAGCGTCTTTCTGACACAGAAACTCCCCTCCCAATGCTCCCAGATCCAGGGGAATAATTTGACCAGGAACGGTTGCGGCAAAACCCACTCGCGCTTTTCCTCTCCCCCCATTAGCGAAAGTGGTAATAAAGAAACTTTCCCCTGTTAACATGCGTTTGAATCCAGCGAACAAACCCCCAGCGATACCCCCACCGCCCATTCCTGTTTGCATTTCGATCCCTTCTTCCATGTAGGTCATAGTGCCTACTTCTGCTTGCACTCCTTCTCTGGGGTCCAGTTCAATTTCCACCAGTTGCAAGTCGTTGCCGTAAATTGTATAGTCGATGACGTCAGCCATGGATTTTGTCCTCAAATTATTTTTTTATAGTGTACATGAGATTATCTAAATTCTCCACTCTGCCAATCTTTGTTCTCTCTCTCTGCTCCACCCTCCTATTTGCTGGGTGCAATCCCCCAAATCCATCTTCCACCACTACCCTCAAACTCCTCTATTGGCAAGCCCCCACCATCCTCAACCCCCACCTCTCCACTGGTTTTAAAGACTCAGAAGCCAGTCGCATTACCTTAGAACCCTTAGCAAGTTTTGATAACGACGGTAACATGGTCCTCTTCTTAGCAGCAGAAGAGCCAACCCTAGCAAACGGAGGTGTGGCTGCTGACGGGAAGTCCGTGACTTGGAAACTCAAACAGGGAGTCCAATGGTCCGACGGCACCCCTTTTACTGCTGCTGATGTGAAGTTTACCTATGAATTTATTACTAACCCTCAGGTGGGTTCTACCACAGCGGGAACCTATGAGGTTATTGATAGTGTGGAGGTGGTGGATGACTACACAGTGAAAATCTACTTCAAAGAGGTCAACCCCTCTTGGTTCCTGGTGTTCATGGGTACGGAAGGAATGATTTTGCCTAAGCATATCTTTAAAGATTTTAACGGTGCTAATGGACGAGAAGCCCCCGGTAACTTGAAACCTGTAGGTACAGGTGCATATAAAATAGCAGAATTCAAACCAGGAGACGTGGTGGTTTACGAACCCAACCCTCATTTCCGTGCTCCAGAAAAGGTGAGTTTTCAGCGGGTGGAATTGAAAGGAGGTGGAGATGCTACTTCCGCAGCCAGAGCAGTTTTGCAAACTGGGGAAGCGGATTTTGCCAATAACCTTCAGGTAGAAAAAACCATTTTACAAGAACTGGAAAAGGCTGGTCAAGGTAAAGTAGTAGCTAATTTCGGTGCTCTATCAGAGCGGATTTTAATCAATCATACTGACCCCAATAAAGCAACGTCAGAGGGAGAACGTTCTAGCGTACAATTTCCTCATCCCTTCTTTCAAGACCAGCAAGTAAGACAGGCATTTGCCTTAGCTATGGACCGGGATACCATAGGGGAAAAGCTTTACGGTTCCACCGGGAAAGCAACAGCTAATATCTTAGTCGCCCCACCCCAGTATAACTCTCCTCATACCAGTTACGAATTTAACTTGGAGAAAGCTGCTGCTTTACTAGATACAGCAGGTTGGCAAGATAGTAATAATAATGGCATTCGGGATAAAGATGGAGTAGAGATGAAAGTGGTATTTCAAACTTCCGTTAATCCCTTGCGTCAGAAGACTCAGGAAGTGGTGAAACAGGGATTGCAATCTCTGGGTATTGACGTGGAACTGAAGAGTGTGGATGCCAGTGTTTTCTTTTCTAGCGATCCTGCTAATAATGACACGGTAGAACACTTCTATGCTGATTTGGAAATGTATACCGGACAAAATCACGGACGTTACTGCAACCAGGAATACGATAGCCTCTGGAAAGAGTCTACCACAGAATTAGACCCAGAAAAACGGCGACAACTGTTTATCCAGATGAATGATATATTAATAGAGGATGCAGCAGTGATTCCTTTAGTCCATCGAGCTAACGTTGTGGGAGTGAGCAATAGTTTGCTGGGTGTTGATTTAACTCCTTGGGACTTGCGAACTTGGAATATTGTGGATTGGAGTCGCAGATAATAGAAGATTTTTAACCGCAGATAAACACAGATAAACGCAGATAAGGAGGATGAAGACTGATGAGGAGTATTAATGAGATAACTGAAAGGATTCTTGGTTGTTCTTTTACGGTGAGTAATGGTTTGGGAGCTGGTTTTTTGGAGAAGGTGTACGAAAATGCTCTCACTCATGAATTGAGAAAAATCGGACTCGCAGTGGAACAACAATATAAAATAGAGGTGTGGTATGATGATATCATAGTGGGTAATTATACGGCTGACTTATTGGTTGAAAAGCTAGTTCTGGTGGAACTGAAGAGTGTGGATGCCAGTGTTTTCTTTTCTAGCGATCCTGCTAATAATGACACGGTAGAACACTTCTATGCTGATTTGGAAATGTATACCTATCCCTATTCATCGGCGTTTATCTGCGTTTATCTGCGGTTCATATAATACCTATGCTTTCTTATCTAACCAAACGTCTCCTTATCTCAATTCCCACTCTCATTGCTATCAGCATTATCATCTTTGCTATCCTAGCATTAGCTCCCGGGGATCCCATGGGGGAATTTGCTACCAACCCCAACCTCACTCCAGAAGTGAGAGAAAATATCAGACGCTCCCTGGGTTTAGACCAACCCATTCCTATCCGTTATCTTAAATGGGGATGGGCATTTATCCGAGGGGATATGGGCTATTCTTTTAATAGTCGCAGTCCCGTTTTAGACCTCCTCCGGCAACGTTTACCCACCACTCTATGGGTGGTAGGTTCCGCTTACATTGTCAGCATATTTATCGCCTTTCCTTTGGGGGTTATTTCTGCTCTCAAGCGCTATTCTCTCCTAGATAGACTGGTGACAACTTTTGCCTTGCTAGGCTTCTCTCTCCCCACCTTCTTTACTGGGTTACTCTTGATTATCATTTTTAGCGTTAAACTAAATTGGTTACCTTTTATCTATAATAGCACATTAAGAGTAACAGATTGGGCAAGTTTTGTCCAAGTAATTAAGCAGTCAATTATGCCCATTTGTGTGTTAGCATTGTATCAGTCCGCAGTGCTCATGCGCTTCGTCCGTTCTTCCGTTTTGGAGGAGTTAAATCAGGAATACGTCCGCACTGCTTATGCAAAAGGTTTGCATGATTTTGCTGTGCTCAAAAATCATATCTTGCGCAATAGTATGATTCCTGTGGTTACCCTTATAGCCCTAGATATTCCCAGTATTTTTACTGGTGCTTTAATCACAGAGCAGATATTTCGGGTGCCGGGTATTGGCTCCTTGTTAATTGACTCTATCTATCGGAGTGATACTCCCGTGGTAATGGCTATTACTTTCATCTATGGTATCTTAATCGTGGGGTTTAATTTGATGGCGGATTTTATTTACGGGTTTCTGGATCCAAGGGTTAAGTATTGAAACAGTTATCAGTTACCAGTTACCAGTTACCAACAGCCTCTCTGTGTCTCTGTGTCTCTGCGTGAAACTTTCATCGTGCTATAAATGTTTTGCTAGGGATAGATTTAGGTAAGAGTACATTCCGGGGTTTCCTGCAAGAACCTTAAAGGGTTGATCTGGTTCTCCAAGAGAATCTAATACTAATATGGCAGTAGGAAAGTCGTAGTGTTTGGTGTATTCGTTCACTGTAACAATTGTTTTTAAGCCTGCTCCATGAGCAGCTATTAGTCCTTGAGGAGAGTCTTCAAAGGCGAGACATTCCGACGGGGATAAACCCATCTTTTCTAGGGTGTATTGGTAAATATCTGGGGCTGGCTTTTTGGCTGGGACTATGTCTCCTGCTGCAATCACTTCAAACCAAGAAGGAGCTTCGGGGGAAAGAGAGTATTTTAAGAGGGAAAGAACGTTGGCAAGATTGGCGGTGGAGGCGATCGCCAACCTGATCCCTTCAGACAAGCTCTCCCTGAGCAATCTTCTCACTCCCGGACGTAAGGGAATAGGTTCGGTGGCGAGTATTTGGCGGTAATATTCGTTTTTGCTCTCGTGGAGGTGTAAGATAAACTGCTCTAAATCCTCTCTGCGTCTAAAATCAGGATGGTATTTGTTAATATAAAAGTGAAGGCGCTCTTTTCCCCCAGGAATGGCTAGGAGTTTGCCGTAGAAAGAAACTGACCAGTTCCAGTCTAGTCCGGCTGCGGCAAAGGCGCGATTAAATGCTACCCTGTGTCCATGTCTTTCTGTGTCTCCTAAGGTTCCATCTACATCGAAAATTAAGGCACGTAATTTACTCATCTTACAGGGATTCCATGGTATTTTTCTTATTTAACCACAGAGACGCAGAGGACGCAGAGAGAAGAGGAAGAATGAGGTTTTTGCTATGATTTATCTACCTACTACCCTGGAACTGGAATTAAACGTCACCGACGAACAATTTTGGACATTGTGCCACAAACATACAGATTTGCGGTTTGAACGCAGTGCTAAGGGAGATTTGATTATTATGCCACCTACAGGAGGACTTACCAGCCACCGCAACTCAGATATCACTTTTCAACTAGAGCTATGGAGTCGGAAAACGAAACTGGGAAAAGTTTTTGACTCTTCTGGTGGGTTTAAGCTTCCCAATGGAGCCAACCGTTTTCCTGATGCTGCTTGGATTAAAATAGAACGGTGGAATAACCTCACTCCAGAAGAAAAAGAGAAGTTTTTGCCCCTGTGTCCCGATTTTGTGGTGGAGTTACGTTCTCCCAATGATAGCTTACAACAAATCCAAATGAAGATGGCAGAATATAGAGCAAATGGAGCACGATTAGGTTGGCTAATTGATCCGAAGCGCAAAGTTGTGGAAGTGTATCGCCCTGGAATTGATGTGGAAGTGTTACAAAATCCTACAACTGTTTCCGGTGAGGATGTTTTACCTGGGTTCCAGTTGGATTTAACTGAGATTTGGGGAGGATGATGAATACAGATAAGGGTTTTGGGGAGACATGGCGACGGTTTCGCCAGGATAAAATGGCCATGTTGGGAATGGTGGTGTTGCTCTTAATTAGCTTGGGGATTGTTTTTGGACCTTTATTTTATCATACCTCTATTGATACCATTGACTTTACGAAAGCTACTTTGCCTCCTTCTTGGGAACACCCATTTGGCACTAATGATTTGGGACAAGATCAGTTGGCTCGGGTACTATCCGGGGGCAGGATATCCATGACTGTGGGGATGGCTGCTATGGTGGTGGCTATTGGATTGGGCACCTTGATTGGGGCTATTTCTGGTTTCTATGGAGGCTTTGGGGATAACTTGCTGATGCGCCTGACGGACTTATTTTTGGCTTTACCTCAGTTACCTGTATTGCTGTTAATCGTCTATTTGTTTCGGGATGGGATAAAAGCCATTGCCGGACCAGAATTGGGGGTTTTTGTCCTCATAGTTTTGCTGATAGGGGGTTTAAATTGGATGTCCGTGGCGCGACTGGTAAGAGGGAGCTTCTTGAAATTCCGCGAAATGGAGTTCGTCATGGCAGCCAGGGCAGCAGGTGCGAGACCAAGAAGGTTAATCTGGATTCATATCCTTCCCAATGTTTTGAGTATAATTATTGTGGCTGCTACCCTAGCAGTAGGTAATGCTATCATTACCGAGTCTACTCTCAGCTTTTTAGGTTTGGGTTTTCCCCCAGACGTACCCACTTGGGGCAGAATGCTCTTCGAT
>JACONB010000198.1 GCA_014323965.1 Prochloron sp. SP5CPC1
AACATCAGAAGCATCGAGCATTCTCGCCACCGCAGCGTCTTCAATTTCCTGGTCAACCTTCTGGCCGGGTTGGTGGCCTACACCTATAGCGACAAAAAACCGTCCCTGGACTTGGAATCCAAAGGCAGAAGGGCACTACCTCCTGCCATTTTCTAGTTTCGTCGAACTCACGTTACATTAAGAAAAACTTGACTATTTTGGCTATATGTCTAAGTTATTACCGATATCTGCTATCATTCCAACCCGCGATCGCCCCCTACCCTTAAAAAGAATGCTGTCCAGTCTGGGGAAACAATCAGTTCAACCAGTGGAGGCGATTATTATTGATGGTTCTAGCAATGAAGAAACGACTAAACTTTGTCAAACTTCAATCCCTAATTTAGATACAAAATTAATTTATCATAAGGCAACAGAAATAGGGGCAGCAATCCAGCGCAATCAAGCTATGGCTTATGCTAATGAGGAGGCAATTTTGTTTTTAGATGATGATATTATCTTTGAACCTGATTGTTTAAAACGACTTTGGACAGCTTTACAAAATAATCCTCATTTGGGGGGGGTAAATGCCATGATTACTAACCAAAAGTATTCCCCTCCCGGTCCCATTAGTCGCTTTTTATTTCCCTTCCTCCATGGTAAGTTAGAAACTAGCTATGCTGGTAAATGTATTGGTCCCGCTTTTAACTTATTACCAGAAGATCGTCCCGACTTACCAGCAGTTGTTGAGGTGGAGTGGCTCAATACCACCTGCACTCTCTACCGTCGGGAAGCATTACCGGAACATTTATTTGACCCTCTTCTTACTCGCTATCGTCTCATGGAAGATCTTACTCTATCTTTAAAGGTAGGTAAGAATTGGCAATTAGCTAATGCTCGCACAGCCAGGATTTTTCATGACAGTCAACCGGGAGACCACAAAAATAATCCCACTATCTTAGGAAAAATGGAGTTAATCAATCGCCATTATATCATGACTCAGATTTTGGAGCGTAATACTTGGTGGGATTATGTGAAACTGACGGTTTTCCAACTTTGGCAAATTGCGGCGGTGTGTTGGCACAATTTTTCCGCTGTCGGACCTACTTTAATGGGTAAACTAGCTGCTATCAAAGAGATTATTTTTCCCTTATAATAAAGATAAATTACTACTTTTCACCCCAAGATTTAACGTGCCGACTCGTATCCTAGGAATTTCCGCTTTCTATCACGATTCTGCCGCCGCACTCCTGGTAGACGGCAAGATTGTTGCTGCTGCTCAAGAGGAAAGGTTTAGCCGCAAAAAACACGACTACCGTTTCCCCCAACAGGCAGTTGCCTACTGTCTTGCTCAAGGGGGCATTCAGCCTACAGATCTGGATTATGTCGGTTTCTACGACAAGCCTTTGACCAAATTCCAGCGCCTAGTTGAAACCTATGGGGCTTATGCCCCTGCTAGCTTTCGTTCCTATCTCAAAGCTATGCCCCTCTGGCTGCGGAATAAACTCCATATTCCCTCTCAGATCGACCGAGCCCTCAACTACGGGTATCGGGGGCGTTATATTTTTGCCGAACACCACGAGTCCCACGCCGCCAGTGCTTTTTTCCCCTCTCCCTTTGAATCCGCTGCCATTTTAACTCTGGACGGGGTGGGTGAATGGGCTACCGCCAGCTTGGGACATGGCAGGGGCCACAAAATTGCCATTACCCAGGAGCTGCGTTTTCCCCACTCCCTAGGACTTCTCTACAGTGCTTTTACTTACTACACTGGTTTTAAGGTCAACTCCGGGGAATATAAAGTCATGGGTTTAGCCCCCTATGGTGAACCGCGCTTTCAGGATTTAATTCTCACTCATCTGATTGATCTGAAGGAAGACGGATCTTTTTGGCTGGACATGTCCTATTTTAACTACTGCCAGGGTATAACCATGACTAACGAGAAGTTCCACAACTTATTTGGCGCTCCCCCCCGTCAGCGGGAAACAGCTCTGACCCAGAGAGACATGGACTTGGCCGCCTCGATCCAAGTAGTCTGCGAGGAGATCGCACTTCGTTGTGCCCGTCACCTCCACAAACTTACTGGTTCTCCAAATCTGGTCATGGCTGGAGGAGTTGCCCTTAACTGCGTCGGTAATAGCCGCATTCTCCGGGATGGACCCTTTGAGCAAATTTGGATTCAGCCCGCCGCTGGAGACGCAGGTGGTGCTCTCGGTGTCGCTTTATTAATTTGGCATCAACTATTGGGGGAATCTCGGTCTTGTGAGGAAGGAGATTCCATGAGGGGTTCCTTTCTGGGTCCAGCCTACACTGATAGAGAAATTCGCGCTTTCTTGGATAGTCAGGGAGCCAAATACCACATCTTTGACAGTGAGGAAGCGCTCCTGGAGCTAACAGTCAAGCTTTTAATTCAGGAGAAGGTCATGGGTTGGTTCCAGCATAGAATGGAATTTGGTCCCCGATCCTTGGGTTGTCGCTCCATTATTGGGGATCCCCGATCGGAGAAAATGCAAAAGGTGATGAATCTGAAAATCAAGTTCCGGGAGTCTTTCCGTCCTTTTGCTCCTTCTGTCCTCAAGGAGTACGCCTCGGAGTATTTCGATTTGCCCCGTGGAAGGGACAGTCCTTATATGTTGTTAGTCTCTCCCATAAAAGCTGACAAGCGAACAGCTAACAGTGAGATGAAGCAGCCAGTTGGGTTAGAAAAACTGGGGATTAAGCGCTCTGTGGTTCCCGCAGTTACCCATGTAGATTTTTCCGCACGGCTTCAGACTGTAGAGGAAGAACAAAATCAACGTTACTATCGCCTGCTGAAGAAGTTTTACGAGCAGACTGGCTGCCCTATGGTGGTGAATACTAGCTTTAACATCCGAGGGGAACCCATTGTGGCCACTCCCCAAGATGCTTACCGCTGCTTCATGGGAACCTTTATGGATGCCTTGGCTATGGGTAATACTATTCTCCTGAAAGAAGAACAACCGGATCATAATTCTTTCGATCTGGAAGCATATCAGTCTCAATTTGAATTGGATTGAAGGGGTGATTGGGGTTTCAATCTTCTCTGGGACTCTGCTGCTGCGTGAAATTGAATTCTCTGTTATAATAGGAACCGCAGATGAACGCAGATGAACACAGATGTTAGTATTAAACATGTTATTAATGCATAATTAAAATGACATTATTATATAATAATAGGATAATGGGTGATGGTAACACAAACCAAAATAGCACCAACTAAGACAACTGTAACCATACCGGACTCTCGACCCCCCATACCGCCCACTGATTTAATCTTTGATGACGGAGAACCCTTGGAATCTAATCGGCACCGAATAGCCATGAATGTCCTGATCCGCTCCTTACAGGAGGGTTTCGGGGAACGGGAAGACTACTTCGCTGGTGGCAATATGTTTATTTATTACAGTAGCGAACAAGTGCGTAATAAAGAGTTTCGAGGACCGGATTTCTTTGCGGTTTTGAATGTAGACGGCAAAACAGATCGCCAGGGTTGGGTAGTTTGGGAGGAAAATGGTCGTTATCCAGACGTGATTGTGGAGTTAATGTCTCCTTCAACAGCTAGGATAGATAAAGGAATCAAGAAGGATATTTATGAGCAAGTGTTCCGTACCCCAGATTACTACATCTTCGATCCCTTTGCTCCAGATTCTTTACAAGGATGGCATTTAAATGGGCAGTATCAAGAACTAACTAAAAATGAACGGGGGTGGTTGTGGTGTGAGAGTTTAGGACTTTGGTTGGGCACTTGGTCTGGTGAGATCCAGCGAGAAACAGCTGTTTGGTTGCGCTTTTACGATGGAGACGGTAAACTAGTTCCCCTACCCGAAGAAGCTGCTGAACAAAGAGCTGAAGCTGCTGAACGAGAATTAAAAGTAGCTCAACAAGGGTTGCAGCAAGGAGCGAAGCGGCAATTATTACGTATACTGAATCTGCGCTTTGGGGAAGTTCCCTCAAACCTGGAGACGTCCTTACAGGGTTTGTCTGTCCAACAACTAGAAGAGTTAGCAGGAGCGGCAGGAGCGGAACGCCATAATCTCTGATTTGGTCACGCAAAGACGTCACGCAAAGACGCAAAGTACGCGAAGAATGGGGAAAAGACGGTGCTATCCCGCAGGAAGAATATAATTGCGTCCCTTTGCGCCTTGGCGCCTTGGCGCGAGCAAAGACAGCGAAGGATTGTCAACTAGGTATTTATATCGTAGCCGGAGTATAATTGTGTCACGCAGTGCGCCTTAGCGCCTTTGCGCGCGGTTTGGCGTGAGAGGAATGCCGCACGAGGTTTAATTCGGCGCATCCTGGGATTCTATATACTTTCGCAGAGTGTCGATAGTCGTCCCTCCACAGCTGGCTATAAAATATGACCCATTCCACAGCACATCATTGCTATAGAAGGCATTTACCCGTTCGATGAATTCCTTTCG
>JACONB010000199.1 GCA_014323965.1 Prochloron sp. SP5CPC1
TATAGCAAGCCTAAAGAATTTGTGCAACTTAATCTACTGAAACTTTCAGTGTAACCCCTTTACCTCCCAATTCTACCTCATTTATATTCAACTTATTCATTTCCAAGTCCAATCGTCGTCTAATTTTTTCCGGTGGCACCCCCAAAATGTCAGCAATTTCCTTAATAGTGAGCTTCACGTTCCCCAGTTTAATATTGGCATTATTATCGAACTGCAACCGACCATTTTCCGCCCGCAGTTTACCTTCCACTCCTATATAAACATCCCGTTCTTGAACCGCAGGAAAAGTAGCAATCGCTCGCTGAATAAAATTCTTTTCATGAGTTTTCATATTATCTAAACTCAACTGAGAAGTATTGACTATCGCTCCTATTTCAATTTCATCGGCGTTAATTTTCGGTTTAACAATTGTCGCGGCCTCTAAAATTTCTGTACTGCTGGTCTTCTGGGCAATATTATTAATTAATAACTCGTTCAGTTCTTGCTCTTGTAACTGCACTTTTACGAAGTCTTGCTGCACTTCTAACTGTTCTTCTACTTGTCGCTGAATTTTAGCTGTAACCTCTTCTGTTTCAGCGTCTTTAAAATAAAGAACTCTTTGTTTTGATTTGGTTTTATTGCCCTCATATCGAGTAGGTAAAGCAGTCAACTGAGAGCCGTAGTAGCTAATGGCAAAGCTCCCCACTCCTATGCCAGCAAAAAAAAGAATCCCAATTATTTTTTTGACCATGTTATAATATAGTATCCTGTTTTATTGTTCTGAATTTTATCTTATAATATTAACATACGATTTGGATATTGTCAGGGTACGTGCTCACTGGACAGAAACTCTCAGGTTTGGTGGCCAATAGTAAATTTACTCTTCATAAAGAATACCAAACGCCCTCAAATTGCCCATCCTACGCTTGAAGAAGCTTTTCTGCTGCTGCCAACATATCAGGGGCAATATCCACCAAATCTTTCCTATTTTGGAGATAGGTTTCCAGGGCAGTTAAAGGATCCACAGTCTGACCAACTCCTAATTCGGGTAAGCGAGGACGGGCTAACTGACTGACTAATTCGGGACTAATAGTATAGCTATGAGCTTTTTTGAGAGCTGCCCTCAGGACAGCCATCCTTACTAAATCTAACTGTTCAGAACGAATTTTGTAAATCAACCGCACCACCGCACCTGCAATCTTTTGCTTCTCAATAGCTGCTATAATGGCTTTCTCTGGTTGCTCCTTTTTAGAAACGTCCACCTCAATAGTACAGAAAGGACGCACTGGTAAAGGACAAAACTCCCAGGACACCTTCCCCTTAGTCAACTCCACCAGCACGAAACCCTTCTCTTCCTTTTCCTCGCTAAAATCCACCCGTTCTATACTACCAGCGTAAACTACCGGGGGATTATTAGCTGGATTGAGGTTTTGGTGCTTGTGAACATGACCTAAAGCTACATAATCAAATTCCGGGCGCAGGAGAAAAGAAATGGGAATAGTAAAGCCCTTCCCCACCGCTAAGAAGCGCTCCGCACCGAGTTGAGCACGGTCTGCCATTAAGTGACCCAGCAAAACTGTGGGAATATTGGGGTCCAGACGGCGAATTTCTCCTGCCAAAATCGGTTCCAGGCGTTTGAGCAATAACTCATTTACCTCACCCAGAGACAAACCTTCCGTTTGGGAACGAGTGAAGAGAGAAGAATGAGTTAACCAAGGGAGAGTCAAGACTTGCACTTCTCCATTTTGGGTAGAAATGGGGTGTACTTCTGGTTTGTCCCCCACGATAAATCTAGGTACTCCCAGGGTACGATAAATACAAAGACTGGCTCCCCCTTGTCCCTGAGAATGCTGGTCGTGGTTCCCAACCAGCAAAACAGCAGGAATATTAGCGTCTGCTAAACGACGGAATTGAGCAGCAAAACGTTGGTGGACATAAGGAGGAGGAGTGCTGTCTGGAAAAGCGTCCCCCCCGAAGAGAACTAAGTCCACTGGTTCGGTAATCGCCCTGTCAATGCATTGCTGTAAAGTTCTGACAAAATCTTCCAGCCTAGTATTGCAACCCGTTTCCGGATTAATCCTACCATGGGAGAAACCACTACCCAGGTGAATGTCTGAAAGGTGCAAAATTTTAATCATTTCTTACAGCTTTAGATGGAATAAATGCCGCATTCAGTTTTGAGCATACCCCACAATCGCCAATATTTATCCTTTTCTCCCACAGTCATTTTCAGAGTCAAAGGTTCATCCCCAATATTACCGTAACCCTCGTCATGAAGGGGATTATAAATCAAATCGTACTCGTAAGCATAAGCCCAGCTTTCCGTTCGGGACCAAAAAGCGAGAGGATTAACCTGTAAGCGTCCTTGTCTGTCTCGTTCAAACACTGATGTCGTGCAGTTGAGAGAATTTCCAGTGATAGTAACCATAGCTTTCAGTTCTGTCAGTCCTCGTTGCAAAGGCCCCATTTTGGTGAGATAATCGAACTGTTGCCTGTCTTTTTCCCACAAAGCTGCACCATATTTTGCCTCAAAAGCTTTTCGGGAATTAAGACCGGATATTTGATAACTTCTTAAGTCCAAATTATAGATTGCTTTTGCTCGTTCTACCAGTTCTAAAGTCTGGGTAAAATGATGCAGCGTATCTACGAACACCACTGGTACTGGTGGATCTGGTTGGATCTCCCGGTAGAGGAGATCCGTTATCACTAAATCGTCGATATTAAAAGTACTAGTTTGAACTAATCCAGTGGTAAAATTACCTACACACCAAGTCAGAATTTTTCTCGGATCTGCCTTCTCAAATTTACAATTAAGGACATTTAAATTCAGGTTAGCAATCGACCTGGACGCCAGTGTGGAGTCGCGCATAATTGTCTGTCTCTATGCTGAATTCTTTTTTCAACACCATCTATTATAAGATACCGGGGATCACACTGTCAAATCATATTTTCTCTGTTTGTCATAAATCTTAATGTTTTCTATAGATTCTAGTTTTGTCTGTCTATAGAGGGCGATCACCTTCCAGATTCTCCCAGCTCATAGGTTAGGTTGAGGCACTTTCCCCATGGGTTAGCTTTCCAGGCAGGAGCCTGGGAAGCCTTCCGGGCGGGGTCGCCCGGAAGATAAATCAATGGAACCCATGTTGGACCCCTACATGCGCTCTACCCAACCTACGGCTGATTATCAATGTCTAGGTTCATCGATATTAATTCTGCTTTATTATAGCAAGCACGTGCTTCTTCATGGCGACCTAATTTGTCCAGCGCTATTCCTTGATTATTGAGGACAATACGTTCATCTGGCTTAATTTCCAGTGCTTTATCATAGTAAGCAAGGGCTTCCTCATAGCGCTCCAATTTATCCAAGGCTACCTCCAGGTTATTCCATAGCTGCTTTAATCCAAGCTTTATCTTGTTTATTCCAGTTTTTCTCTCTTTTGAATCCCTGTAGAGAGGCTTTAATACCCATAGTTATATCTCTATCTTGTTTCGCGTTCTCATTGTCAAACATTGATTAGTGTCTTATTAATGAGCCAATTTAGAGCCATCTTAGTATTCCCAAAAGTATTTTATTTATCTAAAAGGAAGAATTCTGGTGAACTGGGAGGATCCACTAAGAATAAGCCATGGCAATGCCCACCCTACAAAGCTAATTATCAGCAGCCAATACCAGTAAAGCATTCAAAATTGCTGCTGCTATAGGGGAACCCCCCTTACGACCTTCCACCCGAATTTGAGGTACTGCTGTTGCTGCCAAAGCTTGTTTAGACTCGATTACATTAACATAACCAACAGGCACTCCAATAACTAAAGTAGGATTAAGATTAATAGGATTGCATTGACGACAAAGAGCTAGTAGAGCTGTAGGGGCATTACCGATAACATAAATACCATTACTGTATTTTTGAAAACACTTTAGGATACCAGTTTCAGTGCGTGTTTTACCAGGTTCCGTACTCAGCACTCCTTCCACTGCGGCAATAAGGGGATTACCATAAGTTTTGTTGACCATACTAACAATTCCTTGCTTAACCATAGTAGTATCAGTAATAATCGGTAACCCACGACGAAGACCGGCAATACCAGAGGCGATCGCCCCCGGACTAAACCGCAACAGTTCAGCAAACTCAAAATCTGCTGTAGCGTGAATCACCCGGCGGACGATAGGGTACTCTTCCTCTGTAAAATTGTGTGGCCCCATTTCAGAGTCGATAATAGCAAAACTTTCCTGGAGAATGGGGTGGTTTAACTCTGTCAAATTTATCGCGCAGAGGCGCTCCGGCGCTGAGAAAGGAAAGAGAACGTTATCTGTACTCATCTGCGTTAAGGAGCGTTAAGGAGCGGTTCAAATTTCTACCGTCGGCCAATCTAATTCCCGTTTATAGTCCGTCATATCCTCAAAGTAACGCAATTCTGCCCTAGGTATGG
>JACONB010000200.1 GCA_014323965.1 Prochloron sp. SP5CPC1
TCCTGCCACTCTAAAGATTTTCTCACTTGCTCCAGGGCGTCACCGTCAATTTCCCTGTCAATATAGCCTCTAATGGAGGAACGAATCACCCAGCATTCCCTCCCCGTATCCCCTGTCCCTAGAGTGAAACCATGACGGAAGAAGTCCAGCAGACAGCGTCCGCTTCCCGCATTGCCATCTTCTCTGGTAGCGTTTAAGATAACCAGATAGGGAACCTGGGGGTTAGCCAGTAAATTACGAATGAGGGGACTAATACCTCTTGTGGGGCTGTAGAGGTTGCCAATGGCTGCATATTCTCTTGGCAATAAGTACTTGACAAGGGACTCCTTGACAGTCCATCCTGTCACTACTACTGTTGGTCCAGAACCACAAATGACCTGGTTCGGTTTGTAGGGGGGCTGATAGGAAAATTTAGCCATCAGTATTATATAATAATAATAGGATGAAAGACTCTCGACGGCAAAAACAACTGGAACAATTCGTGCAAAAGCTGGGTTTAGCTAGTGAGGCATCAGTAGATTGGTCTTTGCTGGATTTGGCTCTTACCCATCATAGTATTTCCAGGAAGGAAAATAATCAAAAGTTGGAATTTGTGGGGGACGCGGTGGTGAGACTCCTGGCTGCTGAGGTATTATTAGCCACCTATCCTGAGGCACCGGTAGGGGAATTGTCTGCGGTGCGTTCTATTCTGGTGAGCGATCGCGTTTTAGCCCAATTTGCTGCTAGCTACGGTCTCCAGCGCTACTTGCTCTTTGTTAACCATAGTAGTATGAATAAAGGAGGGCAAATATCCCTCTTAGCAGATACTTTTGAAGCAGTATTGGGTGCCCTTTACCTCAGTACCCAAAATATGGCCTTAATTGCTCCTTGGCTCACTCCTATGTTACAAGATAAAGGAGAAAAAATTCGTCGAGATCCAGCCCTGGAAAATTACAAAGATGCCCTCCAAGAATGGACTCAGGCTGAATATAAAATCTTACCAGAATATCGGGTGCAAGAAAATCAGCAGGTTCTGGAGGAGGAGCGCTTCACCGCTGAAGTGTGGTTGGAAGATCGGCACTTGGCAACGGGAAACGGACGTTCTAAAAAAACAGCGGAACAAGCAGCAGCCAAAAAAGCTTTTTTAGCTGTTGCTGCTGGTTAATTGTAAATTCTTTGGTAAGATAAAGATAACGAACATTGGGATTACTATCATAGGATTAGGACGGTAAAATATTCATTGGATCCGCAATTTTAACTACAATCCCTTTCTGGAAAATATTATTATACCTCTGTCTCATGAAACAACGAGTTACTCTCACTTTTAGTCCCAGAAATGTCCACACTCCTATTACCTATCGGTTAGCGAAGGATTTTAACATTGCAGCGAATATTATTCGCGCTCAAGTAGCTCCTAATAAAATTGGAAAGCTAGTATTAGAACTCTCCGGAGATATGGATGAATTAGAAGCAGCTATTGAGTGGATGAAATCCTGCAATATTGACGTTTCTCTTGTGAGTCAAGAAATCTTAATTAATGAAGATAGTTGTGTTGACTGCGGTTTGTGTACCGGGGTTTGTCCCACAGAAGCACTAACTCTGGATCGGTCCACTTTTCAACTCCAATTCCTCCGTTCTCGTTGTGTCGTCTGCGAACAATGTATTCCTACTTGTCCGGTTCAAGCAATTTCTACTAGTTTCTAGGGTGGTTTAAAGTTTTAGGGAGTTATTTTAAATGATTTAGGACTACTATATAACAAAAAGACAGTAGCATGATGAGAGAGATAAAAGGATTGTGGGAGAAAGCTAAAATACCGGAAATTAAGACTATTGCTAGCAAGGTGAAGCAACGGTTCAGACCAGAGGAAAATGCCGCATCTGTTGACTACACTGCTGTTGAAAAGAACCTGGAAGCAACAGATAGAGGGGTGCGCATTAAAGCGAAATTCCAACAATTTCTCAAACAAGTGAAACCAGAAGATATCGAGAAAGTTGAGAAGAATTTGGAGGGAATGAAACGAGGACGTATTGCCCAAATATGGCCGAAAATCCAAGCATTGGCTGAAATGATTCGGGATCCTCAAGCAGCTTGGAAATCGAAAGCAGTGGCGATCGCTGCTTTAGTTTACCTCATTTCTCCCTTAGACGCACTCCCAGATCCTATCCCTTTTTTCGGACTGGCAGACGATGCTGCTTTAATTATAGCAGTGGTTTCCACTTTAGCTTACGAACTGGAAAAATATCTGGTTAAACAGGCAGAAATACAAGCCGAAATCCAGGTAAATAAGTATAATCGCATTGTGCGCATTAGCTTGCTGGGTAGTATTGCTGCTGCAATTATTGCTATTATACTGAAGTTAGTATTGAACCAAATGAGATGAATACCTATCTCGTTTACCGCTGGATTTTCTTGACTCTAACTCTGTTAGGGGCGATCGCCATGGCAGTAAATTTGTTACAATATCAAAAATACTATCATAGGTTGCCCGGATTCCTGCGAGAATACTTAGGTAAGAGGTCCATGGCTATTGTAGCTCAAAAGCTGCAAGCTCATCCCCAGGATTTAATCCTCAACCTCTTCCTCCTAGTTATCTTAGTTAGTTTGAACCTCATGCTCTGGTTTGTCTTATAATCCTGGTAGGCCATTGCCTGCCAGCCCACCAAAAGCAGTATAATAGTAATGTTTGACTTGCAAGATATTCTTCATTTCTATACAGCCCTCAAGAATGGATTTGACTTTCTAGCTCCTTCTCCTGCTGTAGTAATGATATTTTCGGCTCTATTTGGCGGTTGCTGGTGGTTGTATAAACAGAAACGCAAGAGTCTTTTTTCTTCTTCAACTAACCCTTTCCAGGTGCTCCTACCTCATAGTGACATTTTGAAAGAGATTTTAGCACCAGATAATGATACACCTTTAGCTGATAACCGCATTCCTTACCAAGAAAGAATGGCAGGAGGCAATATTAAGCAGGAACTACTAGCTAAGTTAGCAGAGGAGTGCTGGTTGTTAATTGTGGGTAAAACTGGCATTGGGAAGACTCGAGAAGCAACAGAAGTAGCTCAGATTTTAAATAATGAAGGTTGGCGCATTTTGTGGTTAAAATGGGGAGTTTGGTTGGATGAACCCAAACCAGAAGCACTGGCGGAAATTGGTACTCCGAGGAAGTTGCTCTTTTTCCTAGATGACCTCAATAATAAAATAGCATGGGAGCCGAAGAACCCCAAAGCAGCAGAATTGTCCCTAGAACCCCTGAGAAAACCCCTCCAAGAAAGACTTCTGGGGTATTTAACTGCTTACGAAAACAAGTGTGGGATTACAGAAATTCGGGTTATTGCCACCACCCGGAATGAACCGCAAGAATGGGAAAAACTGCAATGGGATAAATATAAGCAATTTTGGGAGCGGTTTCAGGTTTATGAGTTACCGAAACCGGAGGATAAAGCTATTGTAGGGTTATTGCGGGATACTATTCCCAAGACTAATATCTCAGCTCAGGAGGAAGATTACGAAATTATCGCCGGGAGAAATGACCGCACTTTCAGAAATGTGGTGGAAAATCTCATCAGACTGGAAAATAGGGGTTTATCTTTAACTCTAGACAATTATCAGGAGACTCTAACAGCTAACTGGAAGAAGCGCTATGAAGACGCAATTCAGAAATACCCCGTTGCTTTATCTGTTTACCAAGCTGTGGACTTGTTGCGACGGAGCGGTATTATTATGGAGAAGTTTACGGTGCAACCTACAGCAAGATTAATAGTTGGGGGTTCTTTTTGGCAGAAATTTTGCTGGAGACGGCAAATTTCCCGAGTGCTAGATTATTTGGTTGAGTCAGAGGGTATTCTTCAGCCCCGAGACGGACAAATTGAAGCTTTAGGTCATAATTCAGTCCAACTGGAAGATTATTGGGAGAGTTTATTCCGTCTAGTTTTGCAGCTGACGAAACAACAGAAAGAGAAAATGCTCCCTTCTCTCTTCAATTTTGGTGTGGTAATCGCTGAATTAGAGCATTACCCAGAAACTGTGAAATGCTGGGATAAGATTCTTGCATTGAAACCAGACTACCATGAAGCTTGGAGTAATCGAGGTGTTGCTCTGGGTAACTTAGGAAAGTTGGAGGAAGCCATCGCCTCCTTTAACAAGGCCATTAAATTAAAACCAGACGAACATCAAGCTTGGTTAAATCGAGGTGTTGCTCTGGATAACTTAGGAAAGTCGAAGGAAGCGATCGACTCCTTTGACAAGGCCATTGAATTAAAACCAGACTACCATCCAGCTTGGAGTAATCGAGGTTTTGCTCTGCGTAACTTAGGAAAGTTGGAGGAAGCCATCGCCTCCTTTAACAAGGCCATTAAATTAAAACCAGACGAACATCAAGCTTGGTT
>JACONB010000201.1 GCA_014323965.1 Prochloron sp. SP5CPC1
GGAGCAAGCCTCAATATCCACAGAGGTCATTATGGCAACATTACCAATATAGTTATTGTAATTGATCCGATGCGAACTAAAGCTCTCAGCTATAGACTTTCCACAACCCAAGGGCGCCATCATGGTGGGAATCCGAAATCCATCCACTTCATCTCGCACCGACTCCTTATAGCCATTCCAGTCTGTGACAATGACAGGTAATCCAGACGCCATGGCTTCAATGGGTGTCAACCCAAAGGTTTCCTGAATGTTATCTGCCAAGGAAATGAAAATATCGCCAATGGACCAAATATCCTGCTGCACCTCAGGGGTACGCCCATCCAGAAAATGAACTTGCACCGACGGACAAAAATCCCGAGCCGATTCCTTAAACTCTCGTTCCTCTCCCTCATTCTCAAACCACCCCGCCTGGACCAGATGAACCTTCTGCTCTACCTGCCTAGCAGCCCGTTCTAAAGCTTGATACATGGGCACTGGATGGGCTTTGCTATAGAAATTCAAACGGCCCGCAAAAATCGCCACCAAGTCACCCTCACCGATATTCAGCTTTTCCTTGAGGTTATAGCCTGCTCCTTGCCGCTGCTGATTTTGTTCAAAGGAGTCACAGTCTACTCCTAAAGGAATCACAGGCAGGTGAATTTTGGCTTCAGGCTTTGTTCCCCAACGTTGGGCTAAATATTCTGAGTAATCTTCTAACAGTCCATTTATCATCGCCTTCTCCCCTTGGGAGGTACAAATTAATGAGTCCCAAGAATTCAAGGGAGAAATGAGTAAATCCCCAATCATCGCCATGACGTTCTTATAGGCTAAGGTATGGGTCACTCCACATAAACTATAGGTTGCCTCACCATAGGTGCGACGCTCCCAAGCCAGTTGAGAAAGATCTGGATCTGGGCGATAGAGTACATCTATGTGTTGCAGAGACTGGGGGGTTTGCATGGGAATGAATTTACAAGCCTTCGGGGGAGAACTCCAAGGCTGCACTTTCTGCTTAAAATCCTGGAACTCTTTCTTATTGCTGGCATAGGCGTACAAGGTATTTCCTCGACTGTGTGTTGCCCAGGCTTTCAAAAAACCAGCAGTGGCAGAATGACGCCCAAACAAGCGTTTATGGTCTATACTATATTCACTGGCTACGTAATAAATCCCCACCTTTGGAGGTGTGGAAGCTGGCGGTTGCTGAGTAGTCATGGGTGTTACCTCAAGTTCTCTTTATTAATATAATTAAAGTATAGTATAATTTAACCGCATTTAGAAATAGGAGAATACTATGGAACCAGTAGGTGTTTGGGAATGGTTTTGGTTGATGCTGCTCTTCGCCATTCCAATTGTTAATCATATTGGCACTATTGTTTGGGGTTATTTTCGCCAGTTTAGAATGATGTTCACCTTCAAGCTGAAGTTGCGCGGGCGGGGCTCGCCACAATTCTTAAAAGTAACTGTGAGCAGTTGCTAAATGCTTGATTAAGGTAGCCTCTGGGAGAGGGCCTTGAAGATGACTCCAGGGCAATGTTTGCCCAGTTTCCCAGTCTTCATGAACGTAGTAGGCTAGTTCTGGTAATTGTCCTTTTAGTTGTTTAAAAGCCCGCTTGTAACTGCCAAGAGTGGCTCCATATTCTCTGGTTAATTCTAATAGGGGAGCAAGACGGCGATCGCCTCGAGAAATTACTGCTTGTATCACGGACCAATTATAGCTTTCTGGACGAAAATCAATCCCCTTTAGTTGCTTTTGGAACCACTGGATGCGCTTTTTACTTTCTTTCTTTACTCCCAACCATTGAAAAGGTGTATGAGCTTTAGGTACAAACGTACTACAACCTAGAGTTAATCGTAAACCTGGGGCAGCTTTTTGCACTGCTTTTATCATATCCACTGTGGCTTCTAAGTCGGTTAATTCTTCCCCAGGAATACCCACCATACCGTAAAATTTTAGCCCCCGTAACCCTCCTCTCTTAGCATTAACTGCTGCTTGGATAATTTCCGCGTTGGTTAATTTTTTATTAATAATCTTTCTCAGCCTTTCCGAACCACTTTCCACAGCGATGGTAAGGGAGCGAGTATCCCGTTGGGCTAAGGTTTTGGCTAACTTCTCCGTCACCGTATTGGTGCGCACGGAAGCAATACTCAAACGGACTTGCTCATATTGCGGTTGGGCCATATAATCTAATAAAGCCTCAAATTCTGGGTGTTGAGTAACGGAAGCTCCTAATAAACCAAGGCGATCCGTTACTCCCAGCCCTTTTTCTATGGCAGGAATTAAAGAATCTGTTAAACTAGCAGTGCGGAAAGGTAAAGTTAGGTAACTTGCTAAACAGAAGCGACACATTTCTGGGCAACTCCGCACTACTTCTACCATGTAAATGTTTTCCCACGCAGCTTTTGGTGTAACTACTGTGGAGGTAGAAAGGGTGTTACCTCCATAGGTTTGCTTTTGAACTTTTGCAGGAATATCCTGAGCTATGGGTTGGATAGACTGGATTTTTCCATCTATACTTTGATAAGATACAGTGTAGAGACTGGGAATGTAAATACCAGGAATGTGAGCGAGATGACGTAATTGAGTGGAGCGATCGCCTTGGCGCACTTCCTTATAAGCATTGATGAAATTATCCAGCAAGTTTTCTCCATCTCCCAGTAAAATAACATCGAAAAAAGGAGCAAAAGGTTCCGGGTTTGCTGTTAAAACGGGACCACCACCGAAGACTAAGGGATGGTTGTCGTTTCGATTACTGCTGTGGAAGGGAATATCTAGAGACTCTAGGAGGTTGAGAATATTGATATAATCTAATTCCCAGGAGAGAGAGAAACCGAGGATTTCCGGGTAGGGGGGTAAAGGTTCCCTTATATCGGTAAAGAGACGACTCACTTGAATATCAGAACGCATAGCTAAGGTTCCCCACACAATCTGATAGCCTAAACTGGTAATACCCACACTATATTCGTTGGGAAATGCGAAAATAGTCGATATAGCATCGGATTTGGGGGTAGAAGGGGTAAAAAGAAGGCCCTCGGAATCAAATACTGTCTTCATTTTATCTTATCGCGCAAAGGCGCAAAGGCGCAAAGGGGGAGTAGGAATTGAATCTTATCACACAATTGGAGGAAATGTCCCAAAGTGGGTAATTGTCCTGGTTTGTCTCGGAGCCGTTGCCGTAATTGCTCTAAATATTCCTCCTTTAATACGTCTCCAGGATTGCTTTTAGTATAGCTTATCCTTCTCGCACCGAATATTGCTTTCAGATAAGCTTGATGAAACTTAGCATGAGTGGCAAAACCCTTATACTTACCCATGTTTTCTGGATCCTTTTCGGAAACATTGTAATAACGAGTATAATCTAATAAAGGTTGAGTTTTAGGATTGGGGAAAACTTGGCGATTCCCTAAAAACCAAGTCTCAATACACCTATTTTGGACTATTATGACTAATTCTGTGTTCCCTAGCTCTAATTTTTTCTCACGGATACATTCATGAATCTCATCTTGGCGTTCAGAAATGGTGTCTTCGTCGGCGTCTAAACAAAGTACCAAATAATTATACTTGCCATTATCCCTGATTTCCTCAATTGCCGTGGGAAGATGTTGCTGGATAATGGAAGGATATCCTTGAGCGCTAATGAGAAAGTAGTTATTTCGTTCCACGTCATCGTAACTCTTGACTCTTGTGAGGGTTGGGAGAAGATGACTTAGCCAAGCGGGATACACTTTTGCTTCGGTTGTTCCTTCCACGAGAAAGTATAGATTCATTCTACTATAATACCTTCCTTAAAGTCTTGGTTGTTAATGAGTTGCATAAAAGCTTTGTGTTTGGATTTACCTAAGTCCAAGTCTTGCGCGTCTTTGACTGTGACGACTCCCCCTTTGCGAGTCACTATTTTCCAGTATGCTTGGGGAATGTTGTTGATAATATAAAGGTGATGACTGGTAATGATGAATTGAAAGTCCCGCTCCTCTCCTAGGAAGTCTTCGGCGATAATATCAATACAGTTTACTCCCAAACTGTTTTCAAATTCATCGATAATCATCACACTACCGGGGGGTGATAGATATAATTCACAGATAAAGTTCAGTGTTTTGCGCATTCCAGATGAAAGATTCTTGTAAGGTATCCAAGCTTCCACTCCTTTTTCTTTTATGTAAACATCAGGCAATTCTATCTTAATATCCTCTACTTGAACAAATATATTACTAAACCATTGTTTTATAACCTTAAATTCTTCAGGATGATTAGACAGAAATGCTAGTTTATTTAACATAGACGAATTGCTTTGTCTTATTCTTTCTGTCACTACATGGTTGGGATGGTTGGGAAATAAATTTAAATTTGTCATAAAAGAAATATAAACACTAAGAATAATTTTCTGCCACTCTTGTTGTATAGCAGCTATCTCTTTTTCATTCCTAAAAATGTCAACTAGACTCTGGTAAGGAGATAGCTTGGGAGTTATATCACCTTTTAAACGAATTTCATCTTGATTTCTTTCTGCAATAACTTTCCCATCAATTTCTAAAACTTCATGAATAATCTTGTATCCATCATCTTCTTCTTGTGATTCAATAGATTGATGCCTTTCTGTTTCAAACTCTCCTTGCCAGCGATATTTAGTTTCATCATCTCTGGCAAAAGTAACATCCCATTTTATTCCCTTGAGAGATTCACCCAGTGTGATTTGGCGTAAATTATAAATTGATTCAATAATTTTCGTTTTCCCAACACCAGACACACCCACCAATAGATTAAACTTGTCGAAGGTAATGGGGGGAAAGCCCCAGTCGATATTTTTATCCCAATATTCCAGTCGTTCAATTTTCATGAGCGAACCTCTGTAGTTCTATAAAATCACTATAACAGGATGAGATGAGAATGTCAAGGGAAATTGTCAAAAAAATATTAAATTCCTTGAAAAGGGGGCAAACCTTATCTATAATGTAGATATAGCAACTTCTCCACTATCTTTCCTAGCCTACACCACCTAACCAACCATGTACATTACCATTGAACTACCGGACGAGATAAGTAATCAACTGGAACTGCAAACCGCCCAAATTTCCCGCCGTATATTAGAACTCATTGTAGCTGACTACTATCGTCGGGGTAAAATTGGAGCTGCTGAAGTAGGTCGTATGCTCAACTTCTCGTCCCGTTGGGAAACTTACGCATTCCTGAAGGATGAAAAAGCTTATTTACCTTATACTGAAGAAGATTTGGAGCAGGATCGCCAAACCCTTGATAGACTGTTAGACAGGAAATGATTGTTGTATCGAATACCTCCCCCATCAACTACTTGCTCCTTATTGGTCACATTAATCTTCTGCGGGAACTGTTTGAGCAAATTATCAAACAGTGAAGCAGTCTACAATGAGCTATCAGATCCAGCTGCTCCTTTATCAGTTCAAAATTGGATTGCGGTTCCACCGGGTTGGCTCAAAATTCAATCTGTCAGTCAAACTTCCGACACTTTGTTGAAACAACTGGATCCTGGAGAACGGGAAGCTATTATTTTAGCCGAAGAACTCAATGCAGATTTACTCCTGCTAGATGATATGAAAGCTCGACGTATTGCGACGGAAAAAGGATTGGCTATCACAGGTATCCTCGGTATTCTAGATCGGGCAGCAACGATGAAAATCATGGATCTGTCTGCTGCTGTCAGAAGCCTCCAAAAGACCTCTTTCTGGACATCTGAGAGTTTGTTACAAAAGTTATTAGATAAGCAAGAAACATAGCAGCAATCAATGTTGGAGAAAGTGCCTCACCTCTCTGCGCCTCTGTGCCTCTGCGTGAAACCCATACAATAACTATTAATGCCCATGACTAACTCTCCTTCCCTACTGCCGATTTCTTGTAACTCTGCTATCATAGACTTAGCTGTTTCAGCATCTTTTTCCCGAAAAGCAGTGACAAAGGTGCGAGTTGCTTGAGCGTGATCGCGATAGAATTGAACAAAACCAGAGCGATACTCTTGCAATTGTTCATCCTTTATTTCCAGTTGCTCCATTTCTAGGGCAACTGCGTCAAAAGTATCTGCTACCCCCAGCACTTTTTTCTCATCTTTCGTTTTACTGTTCTTTTTACCTTCTTCAGACATTTTATTAGCCAGAGCCATAATTTGCTCACACTGGTATACTGTAGAGGGAGCACAACTGACAGTCAAAAGACTCAAAGTAAGGCTCAGGGAAGCAATTGGGGGGAATAGTTTCATTGGTTAGTGACAAAATGAGTGAGATTATCATTATTGGTGGCGGTATAGTGGGTTTGGCGATCGCCCTAGAGCTAAAATTCCGTGGTGCTTCCGTAACGGTGCTCAGTCGGGACTTTCAAGAAGCAGCAGGTCACGCCGCAGCAGGAATGCTTGCCCCACAAGCGGAAGCTATTCCTCCTGGTGCCATGTTGGACTTGTGTCTTCAATCCCGTGAATTATACCCTGAATGGATCGATAAACTGGAACAGCTCACTGGGATAGAGACTGGTTATTGGCAATGCGGTATTTTAGCACCTCACTATGAGGTTCCACGTTCTCCCAAAACTGACTCCACAGCAATGTGGTTAGATAAAGCAGCAATTCAATGCCATCAACCAGGATTAAGTAAAGATGTAGTTGGTGGTTGGTGGTACCCGGAAGATGGTCAAGTGGACAACCGCGCCCTCTTAAAGTCCTTGCTCTCAGCAGCCCGCGCTCTGGGGGTAAACTTAAAGGAAGGGGTTGCAGTAGAATCAATTCAAGTACAAAAGGGGAAAGTTACCTGCCTCAGAACAGCCCAAGGGAAATTCCAGGGTGCTAAATATGTTCTCGCTACTGGTTCTTGGTGCAATCAGTTATTACCCTTACCAGTGCGCCCGGTGAAAGGACAAATGCTCTCCCTGGGTATGCCAAACTCCAACCATGAACCTTTACCCTTGACAAGAGTTATCTTTGGTCCTCAAACCTATCTGGTACCGAGAAGGGACGGTCGTTTAATTGTGGGTGCTACCTCTGAAGAAGTGGGTTGGACTCCCTATAATACTCCTTCCGGGATAAATAATTTGTTGCAACGGGCTATAAACCTCTACCCTGCACTAGGAAACTGGAAAATAGAGGAGTTTTGGTGGGGTTTTCGCCCCGGCACCCCCGATGAATTACCTATTCTGGGCACTAGTCCTTGGGAGAATTTAATCCTGGCAACGGGACATTATCGCAATGGTATCCTGCTGGCTCCTATAACTGCTGCTTTATTGACAGATTTAATTCTCCAGAACAAGGAGAACCCTCTGTTGGCTCATTTTCGTTACCATCGCTTCACTACCAGTCTTCCCCAACCTTTAAACATGCTCACCCCTACGAACAATTCTTCTCTAGTTCCCACAGAACAGCAAGATGAATTAATTATTGCTGGACGCACTTTTTCCTCCCGTTTAATGACGGGAACTGGGAAATATAGCAATATAGAACAAATGCAGCAGAGTATTGCCGCCAGTGGCAGTACTATTGTCACTGTAGCAGTGCGACGAGTGCAAACCAAAGCACCGGGACATGTGGGATTGGCTGAAGCTTTGGATTGGAGTAAAATCTGG
>JACONB010000202.1 GCA_014323965.1 Prochloron sp. SP5CPC1
GAACTGAACCTCAGCTCGGACAAAACTAAACTGATTTCATTCGTTAAGGTAGGACTGCAATTCGACTGAACGACGATAAGCTGCCAGTACCGCTTCAATTATTGCTGATCGCAAACCGTATTTCTCCAACTGAGCTACTCCAGCAATGGTGGTTCCTCCCGGACTGGTTACCCGGTCTTTTAATTCAGCAGGATGCAGCCCCTTCTCTTGGATCAGCTGTGCTGTTCCTAACACAGTTTGGAGGGCTAGTCTGGATGCCACAGCGCGAGGTAATCCGGCTGCTACACCCCCATCTGCTAAGGCTTCTATGGCGATCGCAACATAAGCAGGTCCGGAGCCGGAAAGCCCCGTCACCGCATCCATCAAGGACTCTGGCACCTCTACTACTTGCCCCACAGCCGCAAAGATTGACTTGGCTTGGGCAAGATGACGCTCTTGAACCTGGTTATGTGAGGCGAGCGCCGTCATTGCCGCACCTACAGTTGCCGGGGTATTAGGCATTGCCCTAATTACTGGATATTGGGGAAAAGCTGCTATCAGGCGACTTAAAGTAACTCCTGCTAAAATTGAAATTACTAAAGGTTTATTGGGGGTAACTTCTAAACCCGCTACAACTAGATCGAATACCTGGGGTTTAATCGCCAATAACAAAACATCTGTCGCTGCTGCTGCTTCCCTGTTATCCTCTGTCACTTTTACCCGGTATTGCTGGTGCAAAAAATCACGCCGTGACTTTTCCGGTTCGCTCACCAACACCTTCTTGGCAGGGTAAATCTCTTTAGTAAGAAGGCGGGATAGGATTGCTTCTCCCATGACCCCGCCACCAATGATACCTAACTTGATAGTCATGCAATAGTCCTGCTTTACTGAGCTATCCGACTTGCTTCAGGAGCCCAAGCAGTAGGCGCTGTCTGATGCGCGGGACTCTTTTGGGTAGGTTTAGGAGCGACCTGTAACACTCCCGACTGGGTGCTGACTTGAACGCAGCTTGGGGTAAACAGGAAAATGCTCTCGCCAATGCGCTCTTGATGACCGTCGATGGCGTAAGTGCCTCCAGCAACAAAGTCTACGGCCCTTTGCGCCTCATCTGGATCCATCACGTTTAAATTGAGAACCACAGAACGTCGCTCTCGCAGTACTTGAATCACTTGAGGCATTTCCTCAAAAGAACGGGGCTCGAACACTACCACTTCTGAAATACCGTTATTAACTCCAGGCATTCCAATCACATTACTTCTAGTATTTGATTCCATTGTTGCTTCCTCTGTTAAGTTTGACCTTCCGGCTTGACGTCGGCTACCTCGATGCTCTTCTTCCCTTACCGGGGAATGCTCTTGCTGATAAGAATTTTGGTTGTCATTCCCATCCATTTCCTCATATTCATATTCTTCGTATTCTTCAGCTTCATTGAGACCTACGAAATCTTTTAGCTTCCCCAAGATTGAGTTCATAGTGCACTTTCCTTCACAACTCCATTCATTAATAAATAGCCCGAAGCAACGCGGTATCGCATTTCTTCACCACTAAAAATTCCTACCAGTCATCAGTTATCCTAAAACAAGCATTTTGAGGACCACTATAGCTTAGAAATGTTTAACTAACTGTAGCTAATTCAGTTTTGCGCCAATAGCACGGACACTATAGCACGAGTTCCAGAGAACGTCTATAATTTTAGACAGTCTTGCCCAGTAACTCGACTCCAGTCAAGCGGTCTGTTCCGTATTTTCCCTGAGTTGATTCTATTCTTAAGATTTAATTTGGGATCGCTCTAAGTAGTAGCGCGTCTAGGCTAAAATAATGGAAAAAATATCTTAGTATGGAGCAATACTAAGTTTAATAAATCAACATATCATAAAGCGCTAAAAAGTATGTTAAAATTTAAACCCAAAACTATCCACCTGGATTTCCAGTAAAAGGATATACTAAAGTAAAAATATTCTAAGATGAATCAATTTTACTCCAACGCAGTTGCCACTGTCAGGTATGATACCAGAGGTGCTGGTAACAGGGACTTATACTATAATATTAGAAGCTCCCATTAGATATTGCTAATTCGTCATTGTTTCGGCTCAGAGGAAAAATTATGTTAGGTCGTTTAACCAGTTTATTGAGAAAAAATGCCAATGGTATCGGAATCGAACTGGCTCCAGAACGGATCAATATCGTCCAACTGCGAAAGCACAAACAGCAATACAAACTGGTAGCAAATTGTTCTGCTGAAGTTCCAGAAGGAATATTTGAAGAGGGAAAAATTGCTGATGGGTCAGTTTTAGCAGAACTGATTCAAGATACCTTGGCTAGCAATAATATTAAATCAACAAGAGTGGCTACCGCAGTGCCGATGCGAGAAGCAATCATGCGGATAGTACCCATTCCAGCCGAACTAGACGATCAAGAATTGCACGATGCGGTACTGAATACTGAGGCGGCCCTATACCTACCTTATCCTCGCGAAGAAGTAGATTTGGATTACCAAAAGCTCGGTTACTTTGAAGATGAAGATGGGATTGAAAAAGTAAATGTACTGCTGGTGGCCACCAAAAGGGAAATTACCGATCTGTATATGGATACTTTCCTTCAGGCTGGGTTAGAGATAGATGTTTTGGAGCTCAACAGCTTTGCTCTAATTAGAACAATCAGAGAGCAATTGCGTCAATTTAGCTCTACAGAAGCAGTAGTGCTCGTGAATCTGGAATTCGACAGCACGGAAATTGCTATCATTGTAGAAGGGGTGCCACAATTTTCCCGTACTATCCCCACGGGGACATATCAATTGCAAACCGCTCTGTCGCAGTTACAAGGAATGATAATCCCAGATCAGCCCTCTCAAAGTGCAGGTCCTCGTGGAACCTCCATTAATCCAGGAATGGTGGCTTTATTAAGGGTATTAGGAGAGCTTGCCGACGAACTGCGTCGTTCCGTTGATTTTTATCTGAATCAGAGCGATGATCTAGAAGTAGCACAGTTATTACTAGCAGGACCAGGAGGGGGAATTGGACAGCTCGATGAGTTCATAACGAGGCGATTAGGTCTGCCAACGATGCAAATAGATCCGATAACTTCTCTTTCTTTAGAAGTAGATGAAGAAATTCCCCTCGTTCAAAGACCGGGATTGGGAACGGTATTGGGTTTAGGACTGCGGGAGGTGTAACCAATGTATAACCTAGATGTAAATTTTCTCAAAGATCGCAGTTTGGATGACAGTTCCAGTCAGAGTACACTCCCAACCAAGAAACTCAACATAGAGATTGGGGAAATGGTTCCCCTGATTGCTGGAGCGGTAGTAATGGTTCTGTTACCCGTTCTTGCATTTAGCTGGTCATCCTATCTGAAATATCTAACAGCTCAAACCCAGAAGGAAATTGGGAATATTGAGCAAGAAATTCAAGGTTTAGAGGCTAAAAGAGCTACGGTAAAAGAGCTGGAAGGAAAACTAAGCACACTTAAACAAGAATCTAGAGCGCTTGTTTCGGTCTTTGACCGTATAAAACCTTGGTCGGCAATATTACAAGACATTAGTGATCGCACTCCTGTTACTGTCCAAATTGACTCCATCGTACAGGATACATCTGGTCTGCTGCAAATCGACGGAATGGCAGCTTCATACGAGGCAGTAACGGATTTCGTCCTGACTTTAAAGGAGTCAGAATTTTTTCAAGGGACTAACATTTCCTTGAAAAGTGCTAGGTTGACTTCCAACCCTAGTCAATTAGACTATACTCAGTCGGAAGAAGGAATCACTGTTGAAGTTGAACTTCCTCAAGTGGTGGAGTACCAAATTGAAGCAGAACTGAGTGAAACACCAGCCTCTGAGCTACTGCAAGAGCTAGAGCAAAAGGGGGCTGTGGGCTTGGTAAATCGGATTAAAAATCTTAAGGAGAAAGGATTATTACAATGACATTCTCAGAGGATTTTACTGACTTCAAAGGGGAGGAACTAGAAGAAGGTTATAATTATCCTACAGCTTTTGGCATTACTTTTACCCCGGTAGTAAGCGGGATAACTTTCGCAATTATCGGTTTGTTGGGGGGTTTATATATCTTCATGAATATGGTAATACCCGCTCAGGAAAATTATAAAAAGTTTAAAACTACAAAAGAACAAAGAGGAAGTCAGGTAAAACCACTAGAGAGTATCAGACTCGACGAAGAAAAGGTAAGACTAGAGAGAGAAGTTCAAGAAGAGCAAAGCCTAAAACCGCAAATATTAGGAGTTTTTGCTGACGGTAGCCAAAACTCAGACACTTTGTTAATAGATCTGAATGGTTTCATTGAGGGAAGAAGAGCGAAATTACTCAGCTTTACTCCCGAAGGTGAGGAGGAAGTCATTACAGACGGTTCTCTAGGTACAGAAGTAAACGGGAAGCTAAAACGATCGACGTATAAGTTGGAAATTGATGGTACTTTTGAACAGACTCAGTCGATTCTGCGCAATATAGAGCGCCTGCAATCTTTGTTGATGGTTAAAGATTTTGACTCTAAAGTTACCGAAAAACCCACTTTATTGTTCGATGGGGAAAAAGTTATTTCTCAAGGGGAAAACAAGTTGACAACTAAATTTACAGTGGAAGCAATCTTACCTTTGGACTAAAATGGAGTTACATAGTAAAATTGAGGAGTGAAGGATGAAAAAATATGGCCATGATTGTGACTCACTGTCACAATTACGACGAAGAATTTTGACTGGGGCAGCACTAATGCTCCTAACAGTAGAACCAGTGATTGCTCAGAGTACTAAAGTGGTAAAAGTGGAGCAGCCGCTGGAACTTGCTCAGACTTCAGAACTTCCAACTCCCTTAATTCCTGATCCGGAAATTATTATTCAAGATAATCCCCGATTTGCTGGCCAAGACAATCCCCAACCAGCAGTAGGAGCAACTCCCCCCTATTTACCCAGAGCTGTTGCTCCACCAGTGGGAGATATATCGGTTTCTAACATCCATTCAACTCCTGACATTCTGGATCTGGGAACCCTGGCAAGAGTACCCCGTCTCGTATTGCGAGAAGCGCCAGTGCGAGAAGTACTGAGCATTCTGGCTCGTTCCGCTAATCTCAACCTGATTTTTAGTGATGAGGGTGAACCGGGAAATACAACTGTATCCCTAGATTTGGAAAACGAGTCGGTTCAAGACCTATTTAATTATGTACTGCAAATTTCCGGTTTGCAAGCAAATCGCCGGGGACGGACTCTATTTGTGGGTGCTAAGTTGCCCCAATCAGCTCGCAATTTAATTACCCGCACCTTCCGTCTGAATCAAGCTAGTGCTTCTGGTGTGTCTGCTTTCCTTGCTACTCAAGGAGCAGCAGTGCAACAATTGGTGACTCCAATTGAAGAAATTACAGATCCAGTAACCAATAGAGTTGTTCAGAGAAGAGAACTACCAACAGAACTAAGACCCATTACTGCCAACCAGCCTGAAGATTCCACAGCCCCTTTATTACTTAGGGGATTGACGGTGACAACGGATGAGCGGAATAATTCTCTCACCATGGTAGGCTCCCCCCGCCAAATTCAAATTGCCACCTCTTTCTTGGTTCAAATGGATGCTCGTCGCCGTCAGGTGGCAGTAAATGTGAAGGTGCTCGATGTAAATCTAGACAACACGGATGACTTCAGTGCTAGCTTTTCCTTTGGGGTTGGGGATGGATTTTTTGTCAGCGATGGTGGGAACACATTCTTTAACTACGGGGGCGTGAATCCCCCCTCACAGGGTCAGGCTGCTAGCAGTCTATTTGGACCACCAGTGATAGGTTTTGATCCAACAGGAGGAGGTGCTACTTTGGACAACTTTTTAGACGTTCAAGATGCTCCTTTTGGAAATATCAATCAGGGCAATACCAATCAGGGAACCCCTCCTTATACTCGTCCTTCCTTCGGCACCAATCGGAATCCATTTCAAGCAGGAGTTACAGAGATAGAACGAGGAACAACAACAACAAGACAAATACGAGAAACACTAACAAACCCCGACGGCACACCTATGGAAGACGAGAACGGCGACCCTATAACTATCTTTAGGACGGTCACGGAGAGAACTCCCACGGTGTTTACTTTTGAACCTCCCAGTCTCTTCCAGTTTCCCACTAGGTTCCTGGCTAGTTTAGAGGCTCAGGTAGTTAGTGGCAATGCTAAGATTCTCACTGACCCCACCCTGGTAGTGCAAGAGGGTCAAGAAGCTACTGTAAAGTTAGTGCAAGAGGTAATTGGCAGTATTGCAACTGATATAGACACTGAAAGTGGGGTGAGAACAGTGACCCCAGTTATTAGGGAGGCGGGTTTAAATCTGACGGTCAATATCGAAAAAATTGACGACAATGGCTTTATTAATTTTACTGTCAGTCCCGTGGTCAGTGCTGTGGGAAGTACCATAGATTTTGATACTGGCACTGCCGGTGAGAATACACTGAGTTTACTGAACATTCGGGAACTGAGTTCGGGACTGATTCGCCTCCGAGATAGTCAGACTCTGATCCTTTCGGGCATCATTCAGGAAAGTGACAGGACAACTGTATCTAAAGTGCCGATTTTGGGAGATATTCCCCTGCTGGGTGCTTTGTTTAGAAGTACTAATCGACAAAATCAGCGTAATGAAGTCATCGTGCTGGTGACACCGCAAATTATTGATGACTCCGAGAGTTCTGGGTTTGGCTATAATTATGCTCCCGGGCGAGAGGCAAGTCAAATACTGCGGGAGCAAGGAATTCAAGTTCCAGGTGCTCCCCGGTGAAACAGTTACCTTGACAGTTTGTAGGGTGGGCATCGCCCACCAACAAGTAACATTGCCAACCAAATTCTTAGTGGCTCCCCTAGGCCCATAGCTTCGCGGATCCGCTATCTATCCTTTATAAACATATTTCTTAACAAAAAAGTTGACAAAATTGAGAAACTATGTATAAGGAAATAAATGTAATAAAACTTTACATTTATTCGTCTAGGACTCGTATGACAGGCGATCGCTGTCTATGTACAATATAATCCATAAAGGGGGAAGAGGGAATTAAGGGCGATCCAGGGGCGATCCGGGAGGGAGCGAGTCAATTTGAGAGGATTTTTGTTGACCCACAGTTTTCATTTCCATGC
>JACONB010000203.1 GCA_014323965.1 Prochloron sp. SP5CPC1
GGCAAAGATTTGCAAAAAATGGGTTATCCCCCCGGACCTGCCTACAAAGACATTTTGGCCCAATTGTGGCGAGCAACCCTGGATGGAGAAATAACTGATCGCCATGTTGCTGAAGCTTTTGTCAGAAAAACATTTGACAGTCCCACTCCTGAGCAAGCAAAACCTAATTTAGGACGCAAGCGACAGCGATGGTAAAATCAAAATGCTCTCTATGAAAGCAACTTGATGAACCCCGTAGACTCCACACCCTGAAAAAAGGTCTATCGCAATAGGTCGTTTCATTTAACGGTATCGTGCTTTCATGGACATAGTATACCATTTAGTCTGTGTAGGAGCATCACAAGCCCTTGGTTAAATGATGTTAGCTGTCAGTTCTAAGAGTTAGACTACCAAGTACAAGTTGAGCTAAGTCATCAACTTTTTTTGATTGTTCTGCCGCCAACGTCCGTAGCGTAAACTCCTGTTCGACAGCATCTCCAATTTGTGTTTGAATTTCTTCTGGCGGTGTAATTCCAGCAATTTAGACGGGCTAATTCTCTGTCGCCCTGTTGCACCAGTAACATTAGCTTTTGCTTGGCGGGTAAAGTGATCAGAACGCAATGCCCGAAAAAGGTAATAAAGATTAATGTCAACTTCTGCTTTTTTTCGCAAAACAATAAATTCAGTTGAAGCTACTGCATTAGTCACATCTTGAGTTACTAGTGCAATCTTTTTGTTTGCTAAACTAGGCATAATTTTTGCAAAGAGAATATCATTTTTTTGAAAGCGATGCTTTGTACTCCCAATCTCACTGCCTTGATTAACCTTAAGGGTTAGTATATAGCCATAAATGTCATCCACCTCTCGTAAATCTATGTATTCAAACGTTTGACCAGCATATTTACTAGAGCGTGGATTAACGCTTTTTGATACGACATTTACAAAGTTTCCTAACGGCTGCTGTTCAAAATCACCTATTTGCTCATGCAAATACTTTGTGTAAGCCGCACCAGCATCAACTGTATCGATACTACTGGCTGATTCTTCAGTAATCGTTAGTACTAAGGGGTCTGTTTGAATTAGTTCGATAGTCATTGCAAGTTTAGCTTTACTTTATGATAGGCTTCCGCGATAACAGGTAAATCATTGAGGTCAGTTTCTCTATAATATTTCGAGGTAATATCATAACCGACACGCTCTGCTTGTGCCAAAAAACGCTTTTTGTTATCTCTGGCAGTCTTCTTGAGATATAAAACACAGGTTCTAGCGTTAGATCCACCAAATGGCTTAAATGATCCAACGGGTAAGCTTATACAACCATGAATATGTGTGTTAGCCTTTACAAAGTTACGAACCTCAGTTTCTGAAACCCCACTGGCAACACCATGGGGCAGAATAACTAATAAGCGCCCAGTCTCAGGTTTCAATAGTCGAATTGCTCTCTCAAGAACTAGATAGTCTGAACCTTGAGCAGCTTTACCGCGTCCCAAAATATACCGATTTAGAGTAGTAGAATCTTCATAAAGTATATTGAACGGAGGATTTATGAGAATTACATCAAACTTTGCTGCATCATTTTGCTCAAGCTCTGAAAAATTTGTTCTCCGTCCCTCTGTGTTTTCAAAAAAATCTTCTCTGATGGAATCCCCTGTGTAAATATGTTCATAGCCATCACCATGCAAAACCATATTTATTCGGCATAAAGTTGCTAGACGCGGATTTATCTCAATTCCCCATAGATTATTCGTTACAAGGTTACTAACTAAACGATCCTTTTCATTTTGGCTAGAATCAAGAGATCGAATCTTTTTTCGGACATTTATAAACGCCCTAATAAGAAAGCCACCGCTTCCGCATGATAAATCAAGGACTTTTTCTCCAATTTGTATATCAGCTATCTCGACCATGAACTCAACTAATTGTCTTGGAGTTAAATACTGCCCCAAGTCTCCTCGAAGAGTTCCAGTAAGAAAAGCTTCATAAACAGAACCAACTACATCTCCTCCAGCTCCAGCTAAGCCAAGTGGTGTCTTAAAACCATAGAGACCAAATGGCTCTAATTCACGAACAATTTTTTTAACAGTTTCGTTGCTTCTAATTTGAATCAGAGTCCCTGTAGGGAATACATTAAAAGTTCGTTTGGCTTCAGAAAACATCTGCTGCAAGGCAGCTAGAGGTCCACTTCCAAGAAGCCATTGAAATGTAAAGCGATTGGGTGCAAGACCTTCAGCAGCTCTTTTCTCTTCATTAAATTTACAAGCGAGAATTTTAGTTAGCTCATCAAATGCAGACTCAGCGATGAGCCCTTCCTTAGCTAGCTCTTTGCGACAATCTCTGAATGCTGTTTCTAAGTCACTTTTATTTTCAATAGTTACCAGCAGCCGCTCAGCAGCTTGCCGCTTCTCCATTTGAATTGCGGTACTAGAAACAGCAAGTATTATGCTTTCAAGTTCTTGTGGCTCAGGCACAGATTCTAAGCCACCAATATCATCCCTATCTAGATAATAAACCTCCCAATCACGCCCATTAGTTAAAACGGCAATTGGTGTTGGTGGTTTAAGAAGTTGAGCGTAAGAAAGTGCTTGATTAACATCTTCCTCTCGCAATCGATGCTGAATACGCTTGGTTTCAACCACAAGAGATGGACGTTCTCCGATATAAACAACGATATCAGTTTGTTTCCTGAATCGATGTCCTGAAGTGCCAGTGATTGAGACTTTGCGACCTATTTGGTTACTGTCATAACCCAGTCTCAGCAGGAAAGGAATAACGACATTCTCAGCGCAGTCGTCCTCAGAGTTCAACGGTGGTGCGTTGCGGAAAATATCATCTAAAATAGCCTGTTTGTTCAATGGCATACTCTATGTACCTATCCGTTTCTATGACGAGCCAAATAAGTTGCTAAAGGCTGCCCAAACTGCGAGGTAAAAGTTTCCTTCTTCTTGTGTACGAAACAGTTGCACCGGGCTATCGGGATTCCCCACGAAAGGACGCAAGCGCCAGCCTAACTGCATTCCGACGATACCGTAGAGCAGAATCCAAATTTTTAGCAGCAGATTGTTAAGCTTTTGCGACCTGCGGTAAGCAAGATAGCTACAGCCACGGTAAAGATACTGAACCCCGTAGACTCCACACAAGGCCATAATGCCCACATGCATCAAGAGCAGAAACGAATAGTTGTTGGTGGTCATGGTAAAGAAAAAGGCCACCGGAGCTAAACTCGCTAACAGAACGCTTGTGGTGCCTAAGGTAGTCACCATGAGAGCTACAGTTTGTACGAATCGAAAGCGTTGTCCCAGTAAGACGTTGAAGGTATAAAGGGAAGGAATACAAATTATTGCCGTCAGTAAGAAGAGCAATGGCAATTTTAAGCAGGAAAAAAATGCCTGGAGCGGGCCGTTCCCCAGTCCCATCACAAAGCCGTAAATGCTTGCGAGAAGCATGGTTAAAATCGCCATGGACGCGATCACGCGGGGCAGTTGCCTTTTGGTATGAATTTGCTCGAATACCGCTGTTTGTGCCCACCTGAGCTTCTTCTTTCTCCAGGGCTTTATCTGGGAAACCTTCTTCCCAAACTTTATTTCCTATTCTGCCTGTGGCACGAGGATTACCCTTATCTAGCGGTTCGGTTTCGCTCCGGGTATCTGAATCGGAAATATCCCTATCCAGATGGAGGGTTAAGTCTGCTTCAGAACGATCGCCGTCAGGGTCTGGGGTTGAGCGACGATTCGGCTGGTGGGTGTCCATGGCTTTTTTTTAGGCCTTGGTGTATTTCGTTCTTTCTGCATGATATACCAAAGCCCTATTCTCGATTCTTGTGAGCTTATTCGGTAAGCCATCACTAACTAGTTGATCACACGCAAAGTGTTATAATTCTTAACGAAAGCGATTAAAAAATTTTGCCATGTCCGATCCCATGATCCGCTCCTTTTTTTTCGGCAGAGCCTTAGGGGAAACCATAAGGGAGAAAATTGAAGATACCCTCACCGATGCTCTGAGCGAAATTAGTAAATTTGATGCCGAACAACGAGAACGGTTGCGTCAATTCGTCTCTGAAGTGCAAGCTAGAGCTGAAAGAGAAGCCGCATCAGGTCGTGGGGGAACCTCAGTTAGTAACCCTACTTCCTTGCAAGAAGACCTGGACGAACTTAGAGCGGAAATCGCTCGTTTGCGTGCTGAATTAAAGCATTATCGCAACCAACCGCAGTAACTCATTTAGCTCAAATTAACTTAACATAAATAGACTATTGGTGTCTGCTCTTTCTCAAACGAAACCCCAATCAGAATCCCGCAAAAAAGCCTATCGCTGGAATCGAGATAATTATTCTAAGATTCGCCGCCAGTACGATATTTGGCATTTTGTTTTATCCTTAACCACTAAGTTATGGTTAAACCAAAAAAAATGGAGCTATCTTGGGGGATATACAGAGGAAAAATTTATCGCCCGTCGCAAAAGTCAAGCTATCTGGATTCGGGAAAGCTTGTTAGAACTCGGACCCACCTTTATTAAGGTAGGGCAGCTATTTTCTACCCGTGCCGATTTATTTCCTGCCGAGTATGTGGCAGAACTGAGTAAACTGCAAGACCAAGTCCCAGCATTTACTTACGAACAAGCAGCAGCCATCGTCGCCGCCGATTTAGGCAAACCCATTGATAAACTTTTTTCTAGTTTCGACCCCACTCCCTTAGCAGCAGCCAGTTTAGGTCAGGTGCACAGAGCGCGGCTCCACAGCGGCGAAGAGGTGGTAGTTAAAGTACAAAGACCGGGGCTGAAACAATTATTTACTATTGATTTAGCCATTCTCAAACGAATTACTCGTTATTTTCAAAACCATCCTCGCTGGGGGAAAGGACGGGATTGGCTGGGGATTTACGAAGAGTGTAGCCGCATTCTCTGGCTGGAAACAGACTATCTCAATGAAGGTCGCAATGCCGATATCTTTCGCCGTAACTTTAGCAACAAGGATTGGGTAAAATCACCCCGAGTTTATTGGCGCTATACTACTAAAAGAATTCTGACCTTAGAATATTTGCCAGGAATTAAAATTAGTCACCACGAAGCCTTAGAAGCGGCTGGTTTAGAGCGCAAACAACTGGCACAATTGGGGGCAAAAGCTTATTTACATCAATTACTTAACGATGGCTTTTTTCACGCCGATCCTCATCCAGGGAATATCGCAGTCAGTGGGGAAGGAGCGCTAATTTTCTACGATTTTGGCATGATGGGGCAGATTAAAACCAATGTTCGGGACAATTTGATGGAAACCCTATTCGGTATTGCCAATAAAAATGCCGAGCGAGTGATGAATTCCCTGATTGAATTGGGCGCTCTTTCCCCAGTAGAAGATATGGGACCGGTGCGGCGTAGCATCCAGTTTATGCTGGATAATTTCATGGACAAACCTTTTGAACAGCAGTCCGTGAGCACCATTACTGACGACCTCTATGAGATTGCCTTCCACCAACCTTTTCGTTTTCCTGCAACTTTTACCTTTGTCATGCGGGCTTTTTCCACTCTGGAAGGGGTAGGGAAAGGTTTAGACCCGGAATTTAGCTTTATGGAAGTAGCACAACCTTTTGCAATGCAGCTTATGAGTAACAGTAGCAGCAATAACGACAATGGCATCCTGGAACAATTAGGACAGGAAGCGGCAAAAGTTAGTAGTACCGCTTTCGGTCTGCCGCGACGAATTGAGGATACAATTGATAAATTGGAGAGAGGAGACTTGCTCCTTAGGGTTCGTTCCCTTGAATCCGAGAGGATTATGCGCCGTCTGAGTGCGATTCAACTAATGACCAACTATACTTTACTGATGAGTGCTTTCATTTTGTCTGCTACGCTCTTATTAATTAATAAATATGTGACATTGGCGGTAATAGTTATTCTCATGGCAGCAGTTACCGGTTGGGTGCTGTTTCGCCTTTTGAGGCGACTGGATCGCATTGATCGTATGTTTTAATCTCGTTCCTTATTACTAATTTTATATGAAACTTTGCTTCACGAGTCAGACAGATACTGGTATCGTGCGATCAGTTAATCAGGATTACTACTATATTGACCCTGAAGGATGCTTCTTTATCGTTGCCGATGGTATGGGAGGTCATGCTGGGGGTCAAGATGCAAGTCAGATCGCTACCAACACAATTAAAGCCTATCTAGAGCAGTATTGGGATGATTCTTACTCTTCTGGGGATTTGTTAACAAATGCCATCACTGAGGCAAATAAGGAAATTCTCAAAGACCAATATAATCACCCGGAACGGGGAGATATGGGCACTACTGCTGTGGTCTTGTTATTCCGTCAAGAACAGCAGTGGTGCGCTCATATTGGGGATTCTCGTCTCTATTTGTTGCGGGGAGAACTCAATCAAATAACTGAAGACCACACTTGGGTGGCTCGGGCCCTAAAATCGGGAGATATTACAGCTGAACAGGCTAGATTTCATCCGGGGCGTCATGTTCTCTCTCAATGTTTGGGACGGAAAGACCTTCAACTTCCCTCCCTCCAGCACCTGGAGTTGCAAGTAGGAGATATTCTCTTGCTCTGTAGCGATGGTTTGACGGAAGAAGTACCCGACGAGCAAATTCAAGATTATCTCCAGTCCAGTTCTTCTTGCGAGGAGAAGGCAGCACAACTAATTGAAGGCGCTAAAAAGGCAGGTGGCTCCGATAATATCACTGTGGTGCTTGTGGCTTTGCTTGGATAAATTCTCTGGGGTTGGCAATTCTTAAATATGGTGTTAGGATAGTAATCAAGCTAACACGGGGCTGTGGCTCAGCTGGATAGAGCAAGCGCCTCCTGAAATATCGGGCACCATGACAGGAAACTTCATCGGTGAATGCAGTCAAATTCAAGGAAGCCTAAGTCTGGCAACGGATAGGGTAATCTTGAGCCAAGCTCTACCACCCCAGTAGAGAAGGTGCAGAGACTGGTTGTCGCAAAACCGGGGTATTCTAACAAATCACAAACCTGCTACAACATAACGGCTGCCACCTAAAGGCTTATTGCCTATGGTGAAGGGATAGTCCGGAGAGTGGGGAAACTCACACAAATCTGAAGCGCTAGGTCGCCGGTTCAAATCCGGCCAGTCCCGTTTTTAAAAGTGATCAGCTCCTTCCTATCATAGTTTTAGGAAGTGTTTTCAATATGCCAACGTCGAATTAATCTGATGTTAATACTTAAACTTCGATTTGAAACCTTTGAAGAGTATCTATCATATAATGACAATTCAGATAGATTCTATGAATTATTTAATGTTAAATTGATTTAAGTGCCTCCAGAATCAGGTTTTAATGTTGAAATTGCTAATTTTCTGTTGCTTAAGTTTGCCCTGCTTGTAGGTTATAGGAGAGTACGAGGGCACGGATTAGAATTAGAAGTCAGAGGAGAACCTAAAAACCGCTATCCCGACCTGACCATCATCGGAGCAGAACATATTCAACAATTATCAAAACGCAACATTATTTGCCTTTCTATGGCACCCCCTCTATTAGTGGTTGAAGTAGTTAGTCCCGGAGAAATACAAAGAGATAGAGACTACATCGCCAAAAGATTACAATACCAAGATTGTGGTATTCCTGAATACTGGATTGTTGACCCCAAAACTCAAACTATTCTAGTCTTATAACTTACGGGAGATAGCTATACAGAAGTCGGTAGCTTTGCTGATGATGATTTAGTGTTATCTCCTGGATTTAGAGAAGCTCTAATTTTAAAAGTTTCCCAAGTTTTTGATAGAGATGTTCAATAATTTGATGTGCGAGCACCTTCGAGTGGCGCAGACGCTTGTCGATCGCTAAT
>JACONB010000204.1 GCA_014323965.1 Prochloron sp. SP5CPC1
GCTTCGTACCTCCACCCTTTGCGCCTTTGCGCCTTTGCGCGAGAATATAATGTTAACCTTGTACATCGGGTTTTGGTGGGGGATGCCTAGCTTTCCTGAAGTTCTCGCCACCAAGATAATAGGGTACTGGCGAGGAAAAGACTGGAATAAGCACCGAGAATGAAACCGATAATTAATGCGAGGGCGAAATATTTGAGAGTTTGTCCCCCAAAGAGAAAGATAGCTACTAGGGGTAACAAAGTGGTTAGAGTAGTATTAATGGAACGGGTTAAAGATTGATTTACCCCATCATCCACAATGGTTTGAATGGGTTTGTCTGGTTGTTGAGTGATATTTTCCCGGATGCGATCGTAAATCACCACTGTATCGTTGACGGAGAAACCAATAATAGTCAACAGAGCTACCAGAAACAAACTATCGACTTCCACTCCACCCACTAAACCGAGAACGGCAAAAACCCCAGCAGTAATGAAAACATCGTGGAATAATGCTAGAATAGCAAAGATAGCATAGTCAAATTGGAAGCGGAAACTGAGATAGACAATGATACCAAAGAAAGAGACAATGAGAGCAAGAACACCAGAAGTAAATAATTCCTGCCCAATAGTAGGACCAACAGAATCGATTTGAATGGTTTCAGGGTCAAACTGCCCCACCTTCTCATTCAATGCTCCTTGTAACTGTGTTCTTTGCTCTACGTCTAAATTCTGGGTTCGCACAGATAAGGTATAATCATCTATGACTTGAATTTTGCTATTCCCCAAACCAAGGGAGGTAATAATCTCCTGCACTACACCAGTTTGAATCGGGTTTTCGCACCTCCCAGCTACCCCACAATTCAGTGTCAGTTGCAATTTCGTCCCCCCCACAAAGTCAATACTTGGTAGGAGGGGGGCGTTAAACTGGGTAAAGGAAATTACCATGGCAACTATACTGCCCAAAAAAGTAGCAGCAGATATAGACCACCACAAATTTCGCCCTTTCATGACACTGAATTTCATCTTTCCTTCTCCCTTGCGAGTGGTTCAAGTAACTGGTAAATTAGGACAGAACAGTTCCGGTTTTTGACGTACTTTTGGTATCCCCAATACAGTTACAAGCATAACTGTGCGACTACAAGTGAGGGCAGTAAACATACTTACCAAAACCCCGATGGCGAGAGTGAGGGCAAAACCTTTCACTAAGCCGGAACCCAGCCAAAAGAGAGCACCACAAGCAATCAAAGTAGTTACGTTACTATCCAGGATACTGGAAAATGCCCGGTAAAAACCTGATTCCACCGACCGATAGAGAGTCTTGCCACCCCGCAATTCTTCCCTGGTACGCTCGAAAATTAGCACATTGGCATCTACTGCCATACCGATACTCAGAATAAAACCAGCTATACCTGGTAAGGTTAAAGTAACCCCCACTAAAGAATAGCAGGCCAGGGTTAAGATGGTATAAATGGCTAAAGCCAAATCGGCAATTAAGCCAGGGAGTCGATAGTAAACCCCCATAAATATTAACACTAACACCAAGCCTGCTATGGCGGCGTAAATACTCCGTTTGATGCTATCTTGTCCCAGAGTTGCACCCACAGTGCGATTTTCCACCACTTCCACGGGGAAAGGCAAAGCACCACCGCGAATTTGCACTGCCAAATCACTGGCAGTTTCCACGGTAAAATTGCCTGTAATCACTGCACTACCTCCAGTAATACCAGTTTCCTTGAATTTAGCATCCACAGTGGGAGCGCTAATGAGGGTATCATCTAGGAAGATACCGATACTCCTTCCGGTTCCGGCCAAGTTTTTCGTCAGTTCGGCAAACTTCCGTCCCCCTGCATTATCGAATTCAATGGCTACCTGCCAACCATTCCCAGACTGAAGAGGTTGGGGACGAGCATTTTTGAGGTTTTCTCCCACCAAACCCACGGAGGTAAATAAGTCAGCCACAGCTTGGTTAGATTTAGCCAAGGATTCCTTTAACTCGGTAATCTTGTCTGGATTATCTTCTCCAGGGATTTGACGCTGCAACTGCAACTCAGCTTGGGTTCTTTGCAGTATTTGGTATTCAATAAGAAACTGTTCCTCCGATCCCTGTATTTGCTCCCGAAACTCCAGTTGTGCAGTTCCTCCCAAAACCCGTTCTGCTTGCTGGGGATCCGTCACTCCCGGAAGTTGGACGAGGATTTTTTCTCCTCCCACAGTTTGCACTATAGGTTCAGCCACACCCAAACTGTCGATGCGATTTTCCAGCACTCGTTTCACCGCATTCAAATCATCGGAGTTTATTGAAGTAACCTCTTCCGTGGGTTTAATCTGAATTGTGAGTTGTGCTCCTCCCTTAAGGTCTAATCCGAGCTGGAGTGGAACCTTTACCAAGATAAATATAGCAGCTACTACCAGCACCAGAATCAGGGCTATTAAAGAACGCTGTTTTTCCATTGTTTTTATCCTCTTTGCGCCTTTGCGCCTTTGCGCGAAACTCTTCCCTCAAACAAGCAAAGCCACCATTTTTTGCACCGCTTCCACAATTTGCGCTGGTTGAACGATAGTCAGGCTTTCCAGGGTACCATTGTAAGGGGTAGGAATGTCCTGAGAAGAGAGACGGAGGACAGGTGCGTCTAATTCATCGAAAAGTTGTTCGTTAATTAAAGCAGTTAATTCTGCCGCTATTCCCCCGGTTTTCATACATTCTTCCACAATAATAACCCGGTGGGTTTTGCGAATGGAATCACCGATGGTTTTCATATCTAGGGGTTTGAGGGATATGAGGTCAATTAGTTCTGGATCATATCCTTCTTGTTCTAGCTGCTTGAGTGCTTGGAGACAATGGTGACGCATACGAGAGTAGGTTAAAATAGTCACATCCTTACCAGAGCGAACTATTTCCGCTTTATCTAGAAGGAGCCAATATTCCGATGCTGGTAATTCTTCCTTTAAATTATAGAGGAGCACATGCTCGAAGAATAACACTGGGTTTTCGTCCCGAATGGCTGATTTAAGCAACCCCTTGGCATTGTAAGGCGTGGAACAGGCAACAATTTTCAAACCCGGGACTGCTTGAAAGTAAGCCTCCAGTCTTTGGGAGTGTTCCGCACCTAATTGCCTGCCTACTCCTCCTGGTCCACGAATAACCAGGGGTATTTTGAAGTTCCCCCCAGAAGTATAGCGCAACATCCCTGCATTATTGGCAATTTGGTTGAAAGCAAGGAGCAAAAAGCCCATGTTCATCCCTTCGATAATAGGTCGCAAACCTGTCATTGCTGCCCCCACAGCCATACCAGTGAAGCTGTTTTCGGCGATGGGGGTATCTAGAACTCGCCATGGGCCATATTTATTGTAGAGGTCTTTGGTTACTTTGTAAGAGCCGCCATAGTGACCCACACCTTCCCCCAAAACTAACACAGTTTCGTCACGAGCCATTTCTTCATCGATCGCTTCTCGCAAAGCGTTGAACATGAGAGTTTCTGCCATTTTGCCCCAAGTCAGTGTTAAAATTGGATCTTATCCAGAATACCAGGTGTAGGGCAGGTTTGTAATTTCTTTTTTATTTAACCACAGAGGCGCAGAGGGCGCAGAGGGAAGAAGTATTGAGATAAACTAAACTGTAACACCCCTAATCTATACTGACCCCTAAAATAAGATAAACTTGAGAAGCGTTAATTTTTTTTATTCATCTACTATGTCAGATAAACTAATTTATATTAGCAGCAAATGTTGCGTAATGCTTGAAACTTTGGAAAACCTCCTAGGAAGGTATTTGGTTGATTTTGTTTCCCGATTTACTATTCCCTTAGCTCAGACTTATGTGAGGTGGGCAATGCCTACGACTATCTGCGCCTCTGCGCCTCTGCGTGAAACCCAATCTACTATACAATAACAACTGACCAATTACCAGCAAATAATGAAAATTTTATTAGTAGGTAGTGGGGGAAGAGAACATGCTCTCGCTTGGAAATTGCTCCAATCTCCCAATATCGAAAAAGTCATCTGCACTCCCGGTAACGGTGGTACAGCCACATTGCCCGGTTGCCAAAATATCCCCATACCCGTGGTGGATTTTGAAGGAATAGTTAAAGTCGCACAAGAGTATAATGTGAGTTTAGTGGTGATCGGACCAGAATTACCACTTTCCCTAGGGATTGGCGATCGCCTGGCATCTGTTGGTATTGACGTTTTCGGTCCCACTCAGGCAGGGGCGCAAATTGAAGCGAGCAAGTCCTGGGCTAAGGATTTGATGCTAGAAGCGGGAGTTGGCACCTCAAGGGGTGCCAAATTTACCAACCCCAAAGCAGCACAAGCTTACGTTACCCAGCAAGGGGTTCCCATTGTGGT
>JACONB010000205.1 GCA_014323965.1 Prochloron sp. SP5CPC1
AGTACCGAAAGTTTTAGGAAATCTCACCCAGTTACAGAAACTTTCCCTCTCCTTCAACAAACTTACCGAAGTACCGAAAGTTTTAGGAAACCTCACCCAGTTACAGGAGCTTTGCTTATACTATAACAAACTAACCTCAGTACCATATAGAGAAGCTTTACCTCAGTACCGGAAGTTTAAGGAATAAGGGCACTAAAAGCATATCTGAGGGCAAAGCAATGACTTGAGTATAGACGGCGATCGCCTCTGAACTGATTCCCGCCCGCGAATTATTTGTAAATAAACTTACCCCGTTGGGCTATAAAAACTACAGCGGTTCATTTTACCCAAACTCTTGCCTTTCTGACCTGCTATCCTTGACAATAAGGGAGAAAAACGGATCAAAAAGAGTAAATGAGTCAGCAGTTTGATTATGATTTAGTGATTATCGGTGCTGGTGTGGGAGGACACGGAGCAGCCTTACACGCAGTGAAATGGGGTCTGAAAACCGCTATTATCGAAGCAGCAGACATGGGGGGAACCTGTGTCAATCGGGGTTGCATCCCTTCTAAAGCTCTGTTAGCCGCAGCGGGCAGAGTGAGGGAGTTACAAAATCGCCACCACCTGGAAACCATGGGCATTGAAGTGTCCGGGGTACAGTTTAAAAGGGAGGCGATCGCCCACCACGCTCATAATTTAGTCAGCAAAATTCGCACAGATCTCACCAATAGTCTCCAACGGCTCAAGGTAGATACCTTTAGGGGTTGGGGTAAAGTAACGGCACCGCAACAAGTAACCGTTACCATGGACAATAGCACGAGAACCATTTGGGCTAAGGATATCATGCTCTGTCCCGGTTCCGTCCCCTTCGTTCCCCCTGGGATCCAAATTGATGGCAAAACTGTCTTTACCAGCGATGATGCCGTCAGATTAGCATCTTTGCCCGATTGGATCGCTATTATCGGCAGCGGTTATATTGGTTTGGAGTTTGCGGATATTTACACTGCCCTGGGATGTGAAATTACCATGATTGAAGCCCTGGATACCCTAATGCCCGGGTTTGACCCAGAAATTGCTAAAATTGCCAAGCGAGTCTTAATCGATCCCCGAGACATGGAAACCTACAAGGGAGTATTTGCTACAAAAGTAATTCCCGGTTCCCCAGTGGTTATCGAATTAACTGATGCTAAAACGAAAGAAATAGTTGAGGTGTTGGAAGTAGATGCTTGTTTGGTGGCAACGGGACGGATTCCAGCGACGAAAAATTTGGGCTTAGAGTCTGTGGGGGTAACAACGGATAAAAGGGGCTTTATTGAGGTAGATAACCATATGGCAGTGTTGAAAGATGGTGAACCAGTACCTCATCTTTGGGCAGTAGGAGATGCTACGGGGAAAATGATGCTAGCTCATGCTGCTTCTGGTCAAGGTGTGGTAGCAGTGGAGAATATTTGCGGTCAAGAAAAGGAAATCGACTATCGTTGTATCCCCGCAGCGGCATTTACTCACCCAGAGATTAGCTATGTGGGGCTGACAGAACCATCAGCCCAGGAATTAGCCGTAAAAGAAGGGTTTGAGGTGGGTTCGGTGAAAACCTATTTCAAAGGCAATTCTAAAGCCTTGGCGGAATCGGAAACAGATGGGATGGCGAAGGTGGTGTATCGTTTAGATACAGGAGAAGTGCTGGGAGTACATATTATTGGCATTCACGCTTCCGATTTAATCCAAGAAGCAGCTAACGCCATTGCCCACCGAGATAAGGTCCAAAATCTCGCCTTTAACATTCACACTCATCCTACCCTCTCGGAAGTACTGGATGAAGCTTACAAGCGAGCAAAAGTAGCTGTTTAATATTAATATAGTGGGGTTCATTTATCCCCCCTACCCCTTACCAACCAATAACTATGGAAATTAGAAGAAGACAACCAAACCCAGCGGTTCAAGTAAGTTACTTGAGCTATCAAACTAAAGTACCTAATGCAGAACCCCGTCATATCTTAGAAGAAATTGTCTGGTATAAAGAGAAAGAAGTGGATAAAATGCGCGATCGCCTCCCTTTGGAGAAATTGCGCTCTCAGATAAAAAAAGCACCCCCAGTAAAGGATTTTATCGCTGCATTAAAAGAAGGTAAAACCCAACCCGCTCTTATTGCTGAAGTGAAAAAAGCTTCTCCCAGTAAAGGAGTAATTAGAGAGGATTTTAATCCAGTAGCCATCGCTCAATCTTATCAAAGAGGAGGTGCTAGTTGTATTTCCGTATTGACGGATGCTAAATTCTTTCAAGGGAGCTTTGAAAATCTCGCTTTAGTGCGTCAAGCCGTAGACTTACCTTTATTATGTAAAGAATTTATAATTTATCCCTATCAAATCTATTATGCTCGTAGTCAAGGAGCAGATGCAGTATTGTTAATTGTCGCCATTTTGAGCCAAGAAGACCTGCAATATTTCCTCAAAATCACCAATGCTTTACAAATGACTGCTTTAATAGAAGTTCATACCCAGTCAGAATTAGACCAAGTATTGGAAATAGAAGGAGTGGGTTTGATAGGGATTAACAATCGCAATTTAGAGGATTTTTCTGTTAATTTAGATACTACTTGCCAGTTGTTAGCATTGAGAGGAGAAACTTTGCGCAACAAGGGTATAATGGTTGTAAGTGAGTCCGGGTTTCATCGTCATAGTGACCTCAGCTTAGTTAAAGAAGCTGGTGCGGATGCAGTTTTAATTGGAGAATCTTTGGTACACAGTTCGGATCCAGAAAAGGCGATCCGCGCGATCGCGGATCTGCGCTTTGCGCAGCCCGCTTCTTTATTCTCTTCCGAGATAGGGTGATAGGGTGATAGGTTGATAGGGTGATTTTTTGCAAAATATATCCCTTGCGATATAATTTAATTAACTACGGAGACACTAGAGAGAAAATGAAGAATGAGAAGGTAATTCGCAAAAAATTGAATAAAAAGGTGTATGAGGGTGAGTTAAAACGACTTCAGATAGAACTGGTGAAGCTACAGGAGTGGGTGAAGCAGCAGCAGTTGAAAATTGTGGTCTTGTTTGAAGGAAGGGACGCAGCGGGGAAAGGGGGAGTGATTAAGCGCATTACCGAAAGCTTGAACCCACGGGTTTGCCGAATTGCTGCTTTGGGAACTCCAACGGAACGGGAGAAAACCCAGTGGTATTTTCAGCGCTATGTTGCTGAACTTCCAGCAGGAGGAGAAATTGTCTTGTTCGACCGCAGTTGGTATAATCGAGCAGGAGTAGAGCGAGTCATGGGGTTTTGCAACTATCAGGAGTACCTGGAGTTTTTGCACTTTTGTCCCCAGTTTGAGATAATGTTGCAGGGTTCAGGCATTATTCTGATTAAATACTGGTTCTCTGTCAGTGATGAGGAACAAGAAAGAAGGTTCCAAGAACGGATTAAGGATCCCACCAAGAGGTGGAAATTGAGCAAGATGGATTTGGAATCTCGCCATCGCTGGGTGGAGTATTCTAAAGCAAAGGATGAGATGTTTGCCGCCACAGACAGGTCGGAAAGTCCTTGGTACGTGGTAAATGGAGATGATAAACGTCGCGCTCGTCTCAATTGTATCAGTCACTTTTTGAGTCAGATTGATTATGAAGATTTGACTCCCGAACCCTTGGAATTGCCCCCTCGTCAACCAGCATCCGATTATGTTCGACCCCCCATTTCTGGGGTAAAATTTGTCCCCAACTTGTTTTGATAGTCCATTTATATTCTATGATAAAAATAATGACTCATGAAACTTATACGCCAACTTTTAGCAAGCAGCCGATACTTAGTAATTATGGGGGTTGTTTGTTCTTTAATCTCCAGTATCACAACTTTGATTTTTGGCAGCATTGAGTTGATTAAATTAATGATTGACATCCTCACTGAGGGTATACTTAACCCAAAAATAGTTAAACCAGCAGTTTTTGGGTTTATTCAGGTGGCTGACTTATTTCTCCTAGCTACGGCATTTTATATTATTTCCCTGGGACTTTACGAACTTTTTATCGATAACAATATTCGTTTACCTGACTGGTTAGAGATTTCTGACCTGGACGACCTCAAAAATCGCTTAGTCAAAATCATTATTGTTCTCATGGGTATTCAATTTTTAGGATATATCATAAATTGGGATGGAGAAAAAGATATTCTATCCATTGGAATTTCAATTTCCCTCGTCATCGCTTCTTTGACATTCTTCTTGAACCATAAATCATCCTCAAAACACTAATTTTTCAAGGTGTGCAATGTAGTAATAGAGTAAATTCTTTATTG
>JACONB010000206.1 GCA_014323965.1 Prochloron sp. SP5CPC1
CCGATATTGGTTGTGGTTCCGGTATTCTTTCCATTGCTGCTTCTTTGTTAGGAGCGCCACAAGTTTATGGAGTGGATATAGATCCCCTAGCAATCTATGCTACTAAGAATAATCGCAATCTGAATCAAATTGATGCTCAAAAGCTGACGGTAGCAAGGGGGAGTGTGGAAGAGTTGATGAAACTAAAATCTGATGGCTTTAATGGTATTATGTGTAACATCCTGGCTGAGACGATTATAGAGCTGATTCCCCAAATGACTAACCTAGCAAAACCCACTACCTGGGCGATTCTGAGCGGTATCTTGTTAGAACAAACAGCGGAGGTTACCCACGTTGTGGAAGAATATGGTTGGATAGTGGCAACTATTTGGGAACGAGAAAAATGGTGTTGTTTGAATATTCGGCGCTCCTAATGAGATTGGGTGTTGGGTTTGGGGTAATTACATACACTTTTTGTTTTTACATAACTTATTTAGCATAAACCACAGAGACGCAGAGGACGCAGAGAAAGATAAGAGAGAGGGTGGGCAATTTGGGCAACTCATGAATATTATTTTATCCTCACTAAACCATAAAGATTAGGATGGGAGCAATTGAGTAGAATTGCTAAAAATAACAAGCTACAATTATATTCATTATCATGATAGCTTATTTCAAGACATTTGCTAAAAAGAAGACAATCTGTAATAATATTTAACGATTGAGTCGTTTTGTCAGCACCCCGCCCTTGAAGGGAATTATCCATGACCATAGTTTACCCCGAAAGTCTGTTCCAAAAGTCCCTTGCCTGGGGAAAGAAAGTCCTTGGACTTATGTCGAGCACCCCACTATCAGGTTACCCACACCAGGGGCAAGGAGGGGGGTATAGTTCCAGTACTCTAACTCACGTGACGGAGGTTTTTGGGGATGGAACCGTCAATCTGATTGCCGTAGTATACTTGCCCAAGAATTACAGTAGGAGTGTTCAGTTAAAGGTAGGTAAAGGTCAGTGGCTGGGATTGAAGCGTCAGGATGAGGATCAGGCTTATTGGACCCTAGAATTAACCAAAGTTCCGTCGGGAAGCGAGATTGTTTTTCGCTATCAAGATACCTCAGGTTCTTGGCAACCCATAGTGCCTCCTGGCAATATAGAACGGATGTACGATCTGGGTTACGTGCCGAATTTAGTCTATGACTGGCAAAACGAACCCCCCAAGTTTTCCCACGCTAAGGTATTGATGGAGACAACCTTGGAAGGTTTGTTAGCAGGCTATAAGAACGGCATATTGGCTCCCAGAAGTAAAGAAGAACTGCTTCAAGGTTCCATCGCTGCACGGATACTGAAAACGGCAATACCGGAAAGGCTGGCGGATTTAGCCATAGATCAAATCATGGTGCCCATCAGTTCTTCTGTAGCGGATCGGTCTCATCTCAATCCTAAGTTTAACTATTTGACCTACAATGTGGGGGATTTGGACTGGCAAATTGGGCGATGTCATGAATTTAAAGCATTAGTGGATCGCTTCTACGGTAATGGCATTCAAATCGTCCCGGACCTGATTTTCGCCCACCAAGTCAAATGTCCCTTCCCCGGTTCCGAGGACCAAATTGTTCGATCTGGGGATGGCAAAAGTTTAATCGCAGATGAAGATGCTTATCTCTTTCGCGACTATGGCACCTGGATGTTCGATCTAGCCAATCCTGAGATTAGACGGATTCTGAGGGAAAAAATTGTCTCTTTGGTGCAACAATATCGCCTAAAATTAATCCGGATAGATTACATGGATGGGTTGATACTGCAATATTCCCAGCGATATCACAACTTTGGGGAGACTTTCGTGAGGGAATTGAGGGCAGAACTGCGTCGCGTCATTCCAGAACTCTTGGTGTTGGGAGAAACCTTTGAAACAGCTGGGAATCCGGTGGTTCAGGATAGTATCGACATTTTCTATGCTCCCATTGGTTTTTCTCTCATTGAAGAATTATACAAGCCACCCAATTCAATGCTACGTCCTCTTTATCCTGACTTAACGCCACTAATCAAACAAATCGAGCAAGCAACACAACCCACCCGGAAAGAAGCAGCCTACTGTCAACTCCACGATGAAACTTGGACTGATGAGCATATTGCCAAGGGGAGACCCCATGTCCCCTGGGCTTATGGAGCTAATCCCACCCAGTTGGCGAAAAATAAGGGTGAGGAGTTGGTTTTGATGAACTTGTTGGGGAAAGAACAGTTGCTGGACTTCTGTCGTCGCACTGTCAGAAATGCAGAAGCTCTGGCCATGTTCTCAGTCAATTTTCAATACATGTTCCTTCCCACAGTGGATTCTTTAAGTTTGGGTCGTTTGGATGAACCAAATCGCTGGAAAATGGTTTGGGAAGGGCTGGTGCCGGAAGATATGGCAGAATGGAAGAAGACTGGTATATCGGAACGGAAAATATTCCAACTCCATGAGCAGCACCGGGAGGATATGGTTAAGTTGCGCCAGATTTTCCGCACCTATACTAAGATAGATGGGGAAACTTATGAACCCCTAGTGACAACTGACATTTACTACACCAATCCAACCATGTCTATCCTGGGGTTGTTTCGTCGCAACTGGCAGCAACCCGAAGAATCTCTTGTGGTAATATTTAACCTGGGCATTCGGGCATTTAAAGATTATTTCGCCTATGAAATACCCGTTCCAGAAGGTTTTGAAGGTCGGTGGGAAGTACTGTTTGATGGTAATTGGATTGACCCAATCAGAAGGCTATCTCCAGAAGACGCTGATGGCTATAGTCCTGGTACAATCCTGGAAACTACTTGGGGCAGTTTTTTCAACCGGGATGGTATTTTAAGGCTGGCCATTGGCGGTATCAGCCTCATTGTATTAAAACCTACTCAATAAAAAATGATGGTCCCAGACCTGGCTTTTTCAATCGATTTGAAATCTCTCAGTTACGGTAGCAGTAAACTATGTCAACTTTTGATTCCTCTGGGAGCAGTTATTCTGTTTCAATTCCTCCCATTTCGGCAAAAGTTATTTCAAAAACTAATTCGACTGTGGGGTAATCATACTGCTTTGCTGCCAGAAGAAGAAAAGGCGGAAATGCTGGCATTGGGAGAAAGGTTCAATCGTGTTGTGGGGTTTCTGGCTTGGAAGATTGGCTGCGATCTCGGTTTTTTCTTGATTAATACAGAATTCGGCACTTGGGAACGGGCTTTTACCTTTGCTGGATTGATTCCTTATACCATTGTTCAGTACTTTGCTCACCGTATTGTGGGGCAAAATATGCTCATGGACGGGTTTCTGAATCCCTTTAGGAACCAATACCGGGAACCGGAAATGAAACGTCCTCATCTTTTCAAGCTGATACTCAGCAAGTATATTTATGAAGACATGGGGGCTACCAGTTACAACGTCAGGTTGCGCCGAGTTCTGGTTAAACCTTTCGTTGATTATACTAGCATGGTAGCCAGTTGGTCCGCCTACACTATGGGTATCTTTTTCTTTCAATCGGGAGAAATTAACTTTGCTCCCATGGTGCATTTTGACCACAAAATGATGCTCTGCTTTTATATGGTAGGGTATTTTGGCTATATCATCGGCTTTAACCTGGGAGAATTATCCTACTTTGGACTCTTAAATCTGACGGATCAACAAGCAGTATTAAGGAGAAATGAGCAGCCCAGGGAAGGTAGTGTTGTCCCAAAAACCTGGCAATATCGTTGGCAGGAATTTAAGTATCTTGTGAGCTGGAGGTGGCAAAAATTCTTGACTAGATATGGGATAAACTTGAGATGGTTAATGTCTATTAGTTTGGGGGTTATTTTCGTCGTTATTCTCACTCCAGGATTTACCCGTTTCTTTAATGATACTAGTTCCAATTTGAACGACTTGTGGTTTTATTCATTAGGTGAAATGAATGGTGCCCAGGTTGAACAAGTTACTGTAACCGGTGTCAATCAGGGGCTGCCCAATGCTCAGGAAATTGTGGAAGAATTTCCCAGTCTTTGGGTGCAAATGTATAAACAATAGAGTGATAAATAGCTGACGTTGGGTGGGCATTGCCCACCAAGTCCCAAAAAATAAATATTCAGGAGGGGGTTGACAAAAATTAAATTAGCAGTTATAGTTATATCATGGGAAAAGAGTGCGCCCTGTGTGTAAGTATTTTGACTTAGATTTACTTCTATATATTCCATCTCCTATTATAAAACTATGACTCTTACACCCCTAAAAACCCCCATCGTTTATCCCGAACCCGACGGC
>JACONB010000207.1 GCA_014323965.1 Prochloron sp. SP5CPC1
ATACAGGTTGATCTGTTTACTAATTCGTTATTGTACTTTTGAGTCTAGCCATGAAGTAAATCTCTTCAAAGCTGATTTTCTTTTTGCGGGTGTTTCTCCCTTTTTTATTTGGCTTAAAGCCCAGTTCTTAGCGATCTCATCGTGACCACTTAAGAAATTATCTAGCAACACGCCATAGTCATCCGTTGGTACTCCAATTGGATTAAGTTTGCTATCAACTAATTGTATAGTACCATCACTTCTTTTCATGGCTATATTACCTCCGGGAAGTGTTAATCTACTTCCAGCTGGCGCTGTCTTTAATTTAGATACAGTTTCATTAGCTTTTTGAGCTGCTAATAAAGCATTTTGATTCGCTTCTTGACGTCTAACATTGCTAGCAGCAGGATTATTCAATCGCTGAGCTTGTATGTCAGCTTGTTGTTGAGCAATAGCTATTCTTTGAGCTCCTTGATCAGCTTGTATCTGTTGAGCAGCTGTAAGTTGTTTAGGCAAGTATTGATTCTGCAGTCTTTGAGTAAGATCCATAGTTATCTGTTGTCTAACAGCATCAGGTCCTAACTCATCAAATTCACTAGCATTTATATCAAACTCATCAGCAGCAATAGCTCGCAGTGTAGATTCATTATCTAACATCTCTTCGATCTCTTGAGGAGCTACTTGAGCTACTTGTTCTGGAGATAGGTTCTTACCTTCAAATCCTTTAGCAATCTGTTCTAATCCAGCAGCTGTATCAAACTTCTGGTTAAATCTTAAAGTGTTAGTTCCGTTAGCTAAATTAGCAATAGACATCTTGATGGGTTCTCCCCAAGATGCTTCGCCAATTACATAAGGTTCTCCAGTTTCTCTATCATTAATGATACGAAGCTTACCTTCTCTATGTAGATTAGCTATCTCCTTGATTTTAGCAGGAGTAGAATCAGAGATTTGACCTTCATCCAAAGCTTTGAAGTAGTCTTGAGTGAAGGTATCTAATGCTTGGTTGCCAGCATTAAAGTTCTTTGCTCTACTTAAGATTTGATTCTTCTTTGATAGGAATTCAGCTGTGCTCATGTTATCTTTATTAGCCATGAGCCCAGCAAATTCTTGTTTCCATTCATGTACAATAGAGTCCTGCGATCCTTCATAACCACTAGCTCCTTCAGTAGCATCATAGATAGTACCAAAATCAGCATCGAACTCCTTACGCTCTTGAGCTTTAATTAGTCTTTGTCTATCTGCTTCAGCTCTACCTCTAGCCATAGCCCGCTCCCACCCTTCGGCAGCAGCTTGACCTACGGATAGGTTTACTGTAGCGGCGTCTCTTACTGCGCCGTAGTCAATTAAATCTTGTACTGGCATTATTTTCTATTGTATTTCATTTTAAAGTATCTGTATAGAGGTCCTCTATTCAAAGGAACGTCTCTAGCTTCTAGACGATTAGCATCATCAGCATATTCAAGAGCTTGAACATCGCCAGCTCCTTCTCTATATCTTTGTTGAGCTCCTTCTATTTGACTTACATCACCTCCAGCATCAATAGTGCCTTGGATTACAGCTCCTCTAGCTCCACCACCACCTTGTCTCTCATCAAAACCAGCTTGTAATCCAGCTTCTTTCAATGCTTTAGTATAATCTTGGTCGTAGATGTGTTGAGCTTGTTTAGCAAAGTATTCTTCTGCTCTTTTAGCACCATGCCCTTTGAAGCCACCAGTTGTAGGATCTATTGTTACTTGTTGTCCTCCGATGGTGTATCTACCAGGAGCACTTTCTATAATTGTATGACCTCCTCTATCCACTAATTGCTTGAGTAAATCTCTTCTTTCGAAGCGATCTCCACTGTAAGTTTTCTTCTTTGGTTCAGTTGGATCATCTTCCGTTTGCATGAATGGGGAATTCTTCATTCCATAAGATTCCATCATCTTATCCATGTCTCTCTTAAATGGCGCGTTGTCATTGTACAAGTTGTATATCCTCTTGAAAGCTGATTCTCCTCCTTTAGCTCTAGCAAATCCTTTAAATCCTTCAACTCCGGCTCCACCTAGTGCTCCAGCAGCTCCACCTACTCCTTCGGATATACCACCTACTAAATCAGCTTTGGCTTGTTCTCTAGCTTTGTTAGCAGCTGCTAATTGATTGTTAGCTACATTGAATAACTGTTGTTTCTGTGAATACTGATCTTGCTGTAGTTGAGCTTCACCTTGAGCCTCTAACCGTTGATTCTGTGCGGCTTGTTGAGCTCTGGCTTGTTGATTAGCTTGCTCTTGTTGAGCAATACTAGCAGATGCTTGTTGTTTTGCTCCTAAAGCTTGACCAGCCAAAGCAGTGTAATCTACAGGACCTCCTGATTGAGCGGCACTATCAACAATGTTGGCCAACGAAGCATCAGCTTGTTGAGCCTGAAAATTAGCGGCATCTTGATTTACTGTTAGATCTTCAGCTGTATTCTCTAAATTTGCATATGTGTTGGTAAATTGTTGGTTCTGTAAGGCTTCTTCTGCAGCAGCGGCTTTAGCTTGAGCCCTTTTTTGAGCTCTTCTTCTTTTTCCTCCACCGAATAAAGATCCAGCGGCTTTGATCAAACCTGGTGCAGCACCGATTGCGGCAATAGCCAGAGGAGCAATTGCCATTTGGTGCTCCCCTGTGCCGAATAAAAATTCTATTAGTATTTCTTTCATAATTTAAAGTGTAGTATCCCTATAATTAATATTACCACAAAACGGTAAAAAGTATACTTAACTACTTGGTATTAACTCAGTTGATACAGCGAACAACTCTTGATGAGTGGTTCCAACGTTCCTCAATCTAACTTTCATGTAGAAACCTTTAGCTCCCGAAACAAGAGTAGTTCCTATTTGTCTAACATTATTAGGTTGTGATTCATCATAAACATACGAAGGCGCGTTTGACGCTATTGCTTGGTAGTATTTACCTTCCCGCATCACCCAATCTCCTAAGATTCCAGGGTCTCTGCCGTCAAAATCATCGTATGGACTATTGGTTTCTATTGATACAACTTCCCATCCGCTTGTTCCTTCATAGTTTAGCGTTAAGAAATTCTTAACAAATGAAGGATCGTCGTTGAAAATGATTTCAATTTCTGAATCGTCTTGGTTTCCGTAGAAGTTATTCCAGTTAACTGTATTAGAATTATGCATGTAGAGTTGTCCGGTATTCCAGGTGTAGAACTTATTATTAAGTGTAAGTCCCATCTCTGGTATCCAAGACATTCTAGAAGTCCATCCTTCAGTATCTAATTCATATCCTAATGTAATTCTAGCGTCATCAGTGGCTTCTCCAAATTCATTTTCACCTTCACCAGGAAAACGTCCACCTTCGTCTATAATAGGGTCGTAGGCATCGTATCCTTGCATAGAGACGATATACCTATCAGAGTAGTCATCAAACATACCGACGATACGGTCAGAGCTAAATAATCGATCTCTGAAGAAGTCATTCATACCTCTGTTAGGCATTTCAAACATCTGTCCGTTTGCAGGTGTTAACTGTATCATTGTACCTCTGTTCGCATCTGCGAAGTAAATATTACTCCCGTAGAAAGCAAACGACTCTGGATTTGTACCTATTCCGTACTCTGATTGGAACGGGGTAGTTTGTCCAAGAGGACGATTCGTCGCGGAAACATTCCCTCCTCCATCGGCGTTAAAGAGCTGGTCTTTATCTGCGAGGATTCTAAAGACCTTATCCTCAGTGAAGGTGATAAGGTTTGTGTCTCTAGTATAGAGTTTCTGTATGCTTCCATAATTGGGTTCAATTTCTTTGACGATGTTTTGTCCATTGGGGAATTCATTTAAGTTGTTTATTCCATTCCTAGAGTTATACAATCCAGACCATATAAGACCAGTAGATCGTCTTTCCTCAGCATATCTCTCATTACCAGGGACATTAACTCTAACTCCTTTAACTACTTGTACAGAATTAAATCTATTGAACATCCGTTGACTGTCTAGGTATATTCCAGAGCCATCTAAATATTCACTAATACAGTTTGACCATCGTATTTTGTTAGGCCATCCATGCTCTGTACATACACAAAAAGTATCTGCTGATTCCCAATAGAAGTCAAGATTTGACTCATCAATCACTTGCTCTGTCTCAAACCAGAACTGCTGTAAATCAGTAAGCTCTCCATCAAAATTGAATTGAGACTGCACAGTGGTTAGTCCTTGTCTAGCAAGTCTAACCCAAAATCTACCTTGCAGTCTACTACTAGCTTCGTCTGTTACTGT
>JACONB010000208.1 GCA_014323965.1 Prochloron sp. SP5CPC1
ATACTTGGGCATTACTAGATTGTGTTCTAAAGTACACCTGTAGAATGCTCAGGATGCTACTATATACAGGTGCAACACTTGCACCTAAGTGTGTCTTTTATCCTGCAGCTAGCATTTTTAAAAGTACGTAGGAAAGTTTCTCCATGCCAATATAATTGAATGCAATGCATGCATTTTTCAAAAGAGGATTTCAGTAGACCCTTCTGTATCTGCCACTGTGTTGGGATAGTTGTGTCAGATTCCACAATGTCAGTGAATCTTGCCTTCACGCACTCAAGACTGAGTAGTGCATAATCATTCAGGACTGGTTTACTGGTGTGCTGTAACTCCAGACATATGAGCTGAAACTTATCTAGAGGATACATTTGGCTATATAGAACGTAAATATTCAACAAACAGGAATTTAGAAATGTGCAAAAAATTTTGCAGATCTGGTCACATGTATACATTTCAGTACTCCTTATAAAATCCAGACTACTCTACGCTATGTCACACTGTAATCTTCACAAACTGTATTGAGCGCCAAATCTCGGAGTGTTTCTTTAACGCTGCCGACCCGCTGCCATTGGGGTGCTTTTACCCTGATCCAATCTGGTTTTACCGTCACCCTTTGTTTGCTCCCTTGTAATATACCTTAATTTTAGACAAAATTTTCAACTATGTGTTACACTATCAAGGTTACAATTTTCGGGATGTAGCGCAGCTTGGTAGCGCACTTCGTTCGGGACGAAGGGGCCGCTGGTTCGAATCCAGTCATCCCGATATTAAAATAGTTATGCCAAAAACTATTATAAAAATATCCATCCTCAAGGATTACGGTAAAGTCTATCTGCGCAGCCTGCTTAACAAAATCAATCTTCCACGGCTTAATCTGTCCGCCACAGCCACTGCCAATGAAAACCAACCCATTCTGTCTTTGCACCATCAAGCCTGTACTGGAGGTTCCATAATATCCAAATACTTTAACGACTATTTCAGTAATCTTGTTCTCATTAGTGAAATAAACCCTAAAGCCACGTTTGGCAGTTATCGCTTTTCCCCTTTGAACCCGTTGTCTCAATATGCCTATCAGAGCGGTGAGCCTTGGCATTATGAGGCTTTCCAAAAAAAGATTTATATACACGAGATTTCCTTGATCAATAAGGATATTTCATCAAAAAACAGCTATCTTTTAATTCGTGATTGGAGCCATGGCGATTTCTTCTCCTTCACCATTATAAGCGAAACTACTACTGTTAACTGGCTGACGGATGCCGGATTTTCGGTTATTCCAATAGTGACTGTCCGGCACCCACTGGAATCCTATCTCTCGGCAAGAGCAAAAAAATGGGTGGATATGTCGTTGCATGAGTATTGTGAACGCTATCATTCTTTTTTTAAAGTATATGCTGCTTGTCCTGTTTTTTACTATGAGGATTTTTGTCGATCACCGGAAGATTTTTTCTCAAAAATCATCAACTATTACAAAGACAAGGGTATTCATCTAATTAAAAATAGCGGCTATAGCCCCCATCGTGCTGGCAGCAAAAAAATTAGTGGCGACAGCGGTCGTTCTGCGTCCTTGCCTTACCTGAGATCCGCCAAGCCGATTCCGAACCATCTTGCTAATACGACAAAATCAACATCTGCCTATCTGAATTTATGCACAAAACTTGGCTATAACCCCTATTTGCAAGATAGTACAACCCAGTATTTCAAGCCCTGAATCAAATGAATCTCGAAACAGAAATAGATATTAGTTGATAAAAGAGAGAGGTGAGATATGTTAATTAACAATTTTAGCCGTGAAAACAAAATCCTCTGTTATACTACCAAAACAGTCTAAGTACAATCGTTGGACGAAGGGTAAGGGGAGCGCACGAGAACGGACCTTGTTTGCGAGATCAGGCGCGGAAGGGAACCTTAAATTTTGTGCGAACAAGACAAGAACGGTTGCGGCAATATTTTGGTCGTGCTTTTGAAGCAGATTTGGTTATTATTACTCTGGGTTTGACTGAAACCTGGTTCGATTGCACTACTCGTCTAGCTTTGGCGGAAATACCTTCCCCTCGTTTATTAAAGCAATTTGCTTGTAAAGTTTTAACTTATCCGGAATGGGCGGCTGTTATAAAATCTATTTATACTATTTTAAGAAAGTACGGTAAACCGGATTTAAAGATTGTGATTACGGTTTCTCCTGTCCCTTTAGAGCGCACTTTTAGCGATCAGGATGTGATTGTTGCTAATATGATGTCTAAGTCTACTTTGCGATCTGTGGCTGGGGCGTTTGCAGCAGTAACCAATGGGGTAGACTATTTCCCTAGTCTAGAAGCGGTGATGTTTTCTGCACCAAATTTGGTTTGAATGAAGGATCAGCGAATTTGTCCATCGCTACGGATATGATTGCGCTAACCTATGTTGAACCTAGACTATGATATCAATAAGGAAAGCAGTTGAAGTTACCATAACACACTAACTAACCATTGTGAATAACTCAAGCCCCTTTAACATCACCGCTAATACACCGAGCATTGACATCAATTCAGAGAACATTTACGATGTTGTGATCGTAGGCGCTGGTCCTGTAGGTTTAGCCACTGCTATCGGTTTCCATGAGCGCGGTCTGGAAAATGTGCTCGTTATTGATCAAACACGGGCTTTTCGTCCCGTGGGCCGAATTATCGACATACTTCCCAATGGTTTGAAAGCACTTAAGCTGTTGTCTTACCAAGCATACGAAGCTCTAATAAATGCCACCAAACAAGACTATGAGAAAGGAGCGGCTGTTGGCCAGCCTAAAACCCAGCCCCGCTGGAGTTTCCGAGATGTTAGGGGAAAAGAAATCCACTCCCTAGTGCTGAGCAACGAATATTGGGTTCAAAAATATGGCGAGGGACGCATTTCTACAAGCTGGTATGGACTACAAACTACTCTCAGGAATTGTTTGCCAGTCAATTGGATACAGGTCAATCATCGGTGCGTTGGCTTCGACGAAGATCCCGAAGCGGGACTAGTCTATCTCAACTGTACTTCGCAGTCGGCATCTGGCAACAATCCCTATGCCCATTGGACAGAACAAGGCCAACAACCGCAAGCCGTTACTGGGCAAATCATCAAAGATGAACAGATGGAGATGACCATTCCTGCCCGGTTGGTTATCGCCGCCGATGGCATTAACTCAACCCTACGACGGGTCATGTATCGCAATAAGCCCTATGAGGACTATGCAAAACCCCACTACTCAGGATTCTCAGCTATTTTTTGCCTAGAGATCTTTGAGGTACCAGAGGCATTGCAACAAGAATTAAATCGTAGGTTTTTTCAAGACTCGCCAGTTGTGACAGTGTGGGGTGAAGAAGTCTGTCCAGAACCCATGGTGGATGCTGCGCCTCGCATCATGATGGTTCGCCACCTCCGCCATTAATCAATGCCGGAGGCGTTGGGGGTTTATCATTCATGCTGCTGTATCCTCTGAACTATGGCAGGATAAGTCAGGACAGCCATTAATCTTGGCGGCGCAAAAACTTCTAGCGGATGCTGACTTTCCTCAGGTTATTCAAGAATTTCTCGGGCTAGCACCGCTTGAGAAGATTCAACACCGTGCTTATTATATTCACAAAGCCTCCAATAATTCTCCGTGGTCAGACAGGAGGGTCGTCTTGGTGGGAGATGCAGCCCACGGTATGCCGCCCTTTATGGCTCAGGGAGTTAATCAGGGTCTTGAAGATGGGTTATGGTTTCAGTGCTCATCCGTGGAATTATGGTTACGGGGTATCGCCAATAGCAGTCTCATCGCCATCGCCAAAAATAGCTTCACGATGACGATACCACTTGAACTCTAACAAATTGTAAAACGGATCTTGTAAGAAAAAAGTACGATGTTCCGTTAACTGACCCGGAAAGCGCACCTTGGGTTGTTGGTAAAAAGACAATTCTCTCTCTTGCCCCCGTGCTAGAATGGCTTCCCATTGAGATTGATGGGAGAAAATTAAACCAAAATGTCGTGGATAGATGCTTTTAGGGGGAATTAAAGGTTCTGGTGTCATGTGAGCCACCACTTGATGACCCCAGAAGTTGAAAATAATCGCAGTGGTGTTTTCCCGACCAACTTCACATCCTAAACCAACACAATAGAAAGTTTTGGCAAGTTTAATGTCGTTAATGGGAATAGCAAGATGGAAGATGATAGGGTCCTTCATGCTCCAAGACTTCAGTTGTTTGCCCAAATTATAA
>JACONB010000209.1 GCA_014323965.1 Prochloron sp. SP5CPC1
AGGGCGATTCGTTTCCAGTGAAATCGCGGCGTAAGCCAAATATAAGCTGGAGCTTGGGTAAGCAGCACCCGTTAAATCTAAGCACAGAAATGAGCTGAAAAACGGACTTCCTGAAAAGGAGCTGAACCATGACAACTAAATCTAGGATGCAGGTGAGAGGAAAACTCAAGTCCTGCCTACAAAGGGATTGTAGACTCCTAATCTGACCACACTCGATTGTGAATTCAAGCAATCTTGCCGGATTTGTCACCGGAGAGTGAAGCTGGTAACAGGGCGGAATCAGAGACGAAAGTCACTCTGCCGCTAACAGGGAAAGTCTATGGTGAACGGAAGCCCCCGCCCCCCGCCCCCCGGCATCGATTGATGGCGGGGGCCGGGGGCCGGGGGTGATGATGAATCAGGCGGTCTACCGAGTAGAGGAAAATGAGGGGAAGACTGCTAAAGTTATCCGAACCAGCAATGGAACCAAATGTGATAATGGAAGTTGTCAATGGCTGATTCTAGCCAGAGCTCATAGGAGCCTCCGGCATTAATCAATGGCGGAGGTGAAAGCTGCAAGCACGGTTCTGAAGCGGAGCTGGGGTAGAGTAATTTACTTCTTCGACCGTATCGAAGTAGGAAAAACCAGCTTACTAGGAGCACTACGGGGGGAGAAATTTGTAGAAAATCGCCCCACCACCCATGGTGTGGAAGTAGATATTAAATCCTTTGTAGTCCGTGTACCAGAAAACAACACCGAAATAATCCTCAATGCTTGGGATTTTGGGGGACAAAATATCTATCGCCACACTCACCAACTGTTCTTCACTGCTCCCGCTATCTATCTCGCTTTGTGGAACCCCCGTCGGGGAGCGGAATCATGTCTGGTGGAGGAGTGGGTGAAAATGGTTAAGCATCGCGCTTACGACGAAACCCGTCCCCAGCAGAAACCAAGGATTTTGGTAGTAGCTACCCACGGGAGTGAAGAGCGATTAGATCATATTGACAAAACAACCTTCCTGAAGGAGTTTGGGAACCTAATTAAAGATTTTTGATCCGTAGATAGCAAAACCAAAGAGAATTTGGAGCACTTAAAAGCGCTCATTGCTAAAAACGCTGCCAAAATACCGGGAGTAACACGCTTTGTTGCCGCTAGTTACCAAGGAGTGCTGGAAACTCTTCGGAAACAGAAGGAACCCTGGATAAGTTACGAAGAATTTCTCAGACTTTGTCAAAAACAAAACCTGGATCTTGAAAAAGCTAAATACTACGCTGGTATTTTCAATGAATTAGGGCATTTAATTCACTACAACACCGACTCTTTACTCAAAAATACCCTTATCCTCAAACCAGAGTGGCTGAGTAAAGCTATTAGTTTCATTTTAGAGGACAAAAAGGTCAAAGAAAACAACGGTTTGGTGAGCTATGAGCGTCTGAGTGAGCTGTGGAACAACCCAAAGCGAAAGAAAAAAGAGCAATATCCCCAGAATCTCTATCCTGTGTTCCTCAAACTTATGGAGCGCTTTGACTTATCCTATGAGGTAGAATTGCCAGAAAAAACCTATCTCATAGCACAACTGGTACCCACCATTGCACCGAATTACTCAAATGATTGGGTAAAAAAACTGGGAGAACTAGAAGAAACCCACGTTGTCCGCATTTTAGACGCAGAAACCGGTCGCACTACTAAAGTTGAAGGATTAATGTATCGTTTAATTGTGCGACTGCACCGCTTTTCTTTGGGAAAAAAGGACTATCATAGAAGTCGTCACTGGAAAAATGGTCTTTTGTTAGGGGGTAAACACAATGGTCACGCTTTTATGGAGAACATAGACGGTGACATATATGTTACAGTAAGGGCACCTTACCCCAGTAATTTCTTGGGTTATCTCTGTGGTGAAGTAAAATTCTTGGTCCAATATTTTTGGAAAGGTTTGGATCCTCGTCTGCATTTAATTTGTCCCACAAATAACTGCAAAGGTTTGCTGGAACGAGATGAAATTGTGTCCTCCAAAAAGGAAGGCAATCTCAAAATTCGCTGTTCTGTTTGCCGCAAATTTTACCAGATTGACTCTTTAATGTCCCCCTTTCCTTCAAAACCAGAGGATATATCCAAAGAATTGGAGGTTATCGACCAAAAATTAGAAGAATCAAAAGAGAAAATTATCCAAAGTATAGAGAGTCATTCTGTAGAAGTGCAAACTTTCATGAGTAAAGTAGACGAACAATACAACTTTTTGATCACTACCCTCACAGAGCCGGCAAAAGATAGTCCTCGTTTGTTTAGTTTTGAACCAGTGAACCGCAGTAAATTTAATCCGAAAACCTGGACAAAAGAAACCTTCCGTTTAACCTTGTGGTGTGAACACAGTCGTTTACCCTTACCTCTAATTAATGGTGATACCAGTGATGTATACGAAATTGAACTAACCCTAAAATGGTTCCAACGTGCAGCACCAATTCTAAAAATAATCTCGAATACCTTGAAATTAGCTCTTCCTTTAGCTATCCCTGATACGAAACTAACTACAGACGATTCCCAATATAATGCTATTGCGGAACAATTGGAATTTGGAACAAAATTTGCCAACTTTTTGCTCCAAGGTAGTGAGAAAATGGGAGAATATTTCCTTCCAGGAGAGGAAACTTACTTTCACCCAACAAACACCAGAAATATCCTTAATGCTCAAGGTTCCCAGTTACGAGAACTCCACGCTCTCCTGAGTAAAAAAGACCCCGCTAGGAATTTTGGTGGTTTGGAACAAGTGCAAAACAAACGGGGGTAATTTCTATGGGTTCACCCCAAATATGTTGATGAATATTAATTTAGCACTTGACAAAAAGCAAATTTGTGTGTATCATAGATAATTGGAAGTAGTTGCTAAAAATATAGGGTGAGATCAATGGCGACCTCATAACATCAAGCATGATTGTATGGCAATATTTTTATCAAAACCAATTATTACTTTAGTGTAAATTTTCTCCCTCTCGAACCTTCTTTATTTATTTTATAATAAATTTAACCATAACTATTTTAGTTAATCAATGATATAAAGGTAAAAATTGCCTAACAATTTTTAGATTAGTTAGACAAACCCTACCAGTCATCCTGCCATTACCTAAACCTGAAACCCTGTAAGAAGCAGCTGGTCCTGTATAGACTCTAGTTTCAAAGAATCCCGAGGCAAGACCAATACCGGACAGGTAGTAGAAAGCATAACCTTTTCAGCGACAGAACCGAGAAAAAAACGACCCAAACCATTACGTCCGTGAGAAGGGATGACGATCAGATCAATACTGTGGATTTTAGTGTATTTAACAATCTCCTTAGTCGGATTACCGATGGTTACGGTAAAATGAATCCCTAGGGATTCAGATCCGAAGCGTTTGTGAAATTGCTTGCTAACGTAATCTTTCCGAGTAGAGTCATTCATAGTTTCCTTTACTGAACCATGTACCCCCGGATCGAGACGGGGTAATACATGGAGAATGTGGAGATTTCCTGGATTAGAAACAAATTCTAGAGCAAGCTTCTGTGCTTGAAAAGATTCTTCGGAGAAATCTATCGGTACAAGCACCCGTTTTAGATTAAATAATATATTATTTTCAGTCCTCGGTTTCCCATAGACTATCAAAAGTCTTATCTTCTTATTCTAAGAGAGAACTATGACAAAGATATTCTTTGGATTTAATAATATTTTATTAAACTATTGTCGAAAATTACGTCCCTGCGGAAAAACTAAAAGTTAAGGTAGGGGTACAGCGCACGCCGGGCAGGGCGCACGCCGTGAGATACCATGGTATGCGCCCCTACAGGTGCTCCATAGCCTTAATTAATTCAGCCGCCACCTCTGGACGAGAAAACTGTGGTGGAGGAGACTCACCACGGCGGAGCATTTCTCGTACCTTAGTTCCCGAAAGGTGAATACGCTCCTCCTGACTACTAGGACTAGTTTTCGTCGTCGCCATTTGCTGAGTGCGTTTACAGTAGAAAGCGTGCTCAAACTTCATGGGTATAATCCCCAATTCTTCCTGGGAGAACTGGTCAAAAATATGTTGAGCGTCATAAGTACCGTAGTAGTCACCCACTCCTGCATGGTCCCGACCCACAATAAAATGGGTACAACCATAGTTTTTCCGCACGATAGCATGAAAAATTGCTTCCCTGGGTCCAGCGTAACGCATTGCAGCGGGGTTAATAGCCAAAATGACCCGGTCTTGAG
>JACONB010000210.1 GCA_014323965.1 Prochloron sp. SP5CPC1
GGGAACAAAGGTGTTAGTGTGAACGCTCCTGAGGGGGGCGGAGGGAGGATTTTGGGAGTTGGTCATGATTAATTTTTGTTGCTGGGGTTGAGGAAATAGAAGATGGGTGTTATCTTTAGAGTATATGATATAATTGGAGAATGTGTTGCCTTAAATTTAATTTTTATTAGCTTAAATAATTTAGTTAAACTAAAAAACATACAATAACTAGTCCTTGCACTATCCTAATATATATCCCTCTTTCTTCGAGACTTTTATAAAGTTTGTGTAAAGTTTTCCTGAGAATAAGATTAAATCGCCCTACGGGCGCAGGACCCTTAATATCAGCGTTCATGGGCGTGAATTTGCGGTTCCTAAAATTTCCACAACACCCTTCTTCCCATCAATCCTAACTCTCTGCCCATCTTCCAACACCAAAGTAGCATTATCCACATCCATGACAGCAGGAATACCATATTCCCGAGCCACGATGGCTCCATGAGATAAACGTCCTCCAACTTCAGCTATGATACCCCCAGCACGAGCTAACATGGGTGCCCAACCGGAATCAGTATAGGGGACTACAAGAATGGTGTTTTTGTCAATTTCTCCCACATCTCTAAAACTGAGCAATATCTTCACCTTTCCCTCCACTACCCCGGGACTTGCACCAATACCTTGTAACCGTTTAGAAGGAGATAAAGGTGTGGTTGTGGGGAGGAAAACTTCAGCAGGAGCATTTCCATAGATTATAGTTGGTGCACTAGTTATTTTCCTGCTTTCTGAGCGTTGTAATCTTCTTTGTTGCAGTATTTTTGTCATTGACAACTCAGAACCGTTAATTAAATCCCGAATTTCCTCTAACTGCAACAAAAATATATCTCCTTCTAAGCCTATTATACCCTCCAAAGCTACAAAAGTCCAGCGAAGATGAGCCAATAATTGAGAGTAAACCTCCGTTACCCTCCCTTTCAAATCAAGACGTCTCTGAACCAGCTTTCTGAACCTACTGTTACTTCGGACTTGTTGTGGTTCTGCTTTGGGTTGTAAGATATATTGAGCAAATAACTCTCTCACAATTCTGGGGTCATCTTGCCAACGGGGAACCGCAATATCTGTAGCTGCTTCACTCAGATAACCATACTCTTGTAACCAGGCTTCAAATTGGGCTAAAATACTATCTCCATCGGTCATTTCGGCAATTTGAGCAAAGAGAGAACTAGAGTCGGTAAACTGCAACTGTTCCTTGCAAAAGAGATGGCGGGTATCTTTAGCAAGATGAGCAAGTGTACGCAAAGATTTTACTTCCGGTGTCTTGCTATAATCTAATTCTGCATCGGGAACTTGGAAAATTCCCTGTCTGAGTGCTAAACTTAAAGGTGCCAGAATACTATAATAAGTGGCTTTTCTCAGGACTGTTAAAATCTTCTCTACCCTTACCAATAACTCCTGTCCAGATAATTCTGTGGGGGGTGTAGTCTCAATTTCCTGTAACATAGGAGTAAAATAAGCCTCATTATCCTCGATAAAGTCATCCTCCAATGTTAATTCTCTCCCCAACAACCGCAATAAACCGGGGATATTTCTCAAGGTAGACTTGAGGGGAGGTTTACTAAACTTAGCACCTCGGGTGAGAAAGTCTAAACTTTCTGGAGGTAAACCCATGCGTCGGAAAATATTTCCTAGTAAGGTAGCATTAAAATAAGCCCGATGATAATGAAGAGTAGCAGTCTGGGAAAAATCTAACCCTTGAGCCCGTTTTCCCAACACAAGGGTAAAGATATTTCCCCAAACTCCGCAGGTGAGGGGACGATTAATGGACCAAGTTAGAGGATGAATTAATCCCGGAATCACCTCAGCAGCTATTTTTCGGGTCCAAATGGGTTGTAAAGTAGTAATAGGTCTAGTTTGCAATAACCACAACTGTTCTCCGTCGTAAGTCCATTCTATATCTTGTGGCATACCGTGGTAAAGCTGTTCAATTTCTCGACTCACCAATGCTATTTCTTTCAGTAATGGTGCTGGCATATCCCCCTCACCTTCTACTTTTGGTTCTGGGTGCAAATAAACCCGATACTCTTGGGGAGTAACCCTTCCAGAAACTACTTGTATCCCCTCTCCTGGTAAAGCTTCAATCACTACTGCACTATGCAATTGATTGATGGGATCTCGACTAAAAGCAACCCCGGAAAACACCCCAGGGACTTGCTTTTGAATTAAAACTGCCATTTTGTGAGTTCCCTTTTCAGGGTGCTGTTTATCTCGACGATAGCGAACAGCAGTACTATTATTATAGGAGGCTAAACAATCCATAATGGCTTGTTCTAATTGTTCTGATGTGGTAACATTTAAAACAGTCAGGTATTGTCCAGCAGCAGAAGCACATTGAGAGTCTTCTCCTAAAGCTGAGGATCTGACTGCTAGGGGTTGGGTTCCAGAAGGTTCTAGAAATTGAATCAAGGGCTGAAAATCATCTCCTGGGCACAATACCCAGCCCTCTGGAACCGGATAACCCAGACGTTTCAGTTGGGACAAATTAGCTGCTTTATTCCCTACTTGAGCACTATCTAGTTTCTCCGAAAGAGAGAGAATACCTTTATCTCCCCGGAAAAACAGAAATATTTGGTTTGATTGGCTTTTTCTCGTTTTTGTTGGCATATCTAAGTCATCAGGTATTTTTGTGTAAATCCAACCTATTAAACTAGAGAGAATTATCCCTACTACAATATAATCTGTTTCTTGGGGATGGCGCAATGCTAGAATCAATGATAGCAGGATTAAGATGATTAAACGTCCCGAACGACGATTGCGAAAAATAGTGAAACTAACACCCCCAATGAGGAAAATTAACCCCGCAGCAATGGGATCGTGGACTACAATACCCCAGACAACATTAGTGGTGCCTGCTCCTTTTCCCATCCAATAACGTCCCATGACTAAAGCAATAAGGGCAAGCAACTCCCAAAGGGAGCCTCCTGGAAAGAATGCACGAGCGAGGAAAACGGCTCCTATACCTTTTGCTGCTTCCGATAAGACTGCTAGTATACCTATTAAGGTGCCACCGTGGTAAAATGCAGCTGATACGGAGATGTTCCCCGTACCTAACCTTCTCAAATTTTTTCCTGTTATACCATAGGTTAGCCAATTAATGAGAGGAAGTCCTCCTAATAGGGGACAAAGGGAAAAGATGAGTAAGGAACCCCAAATTTTAGTTGGTGTCATGTTGTTACGTTGGTAAGGTTTCACGCAGAGGCGCAGAGGGCGCAGAGGAGGGAGTTTAGGAGGTACTGCGAGGATCTAGGGCGTCTCGCAAACCATCTCCTAGGAGATTAAAGGATAACACTGTGAGAATAATTAGGATGGCTGGGGGCCATATTAACCAGGGTTGGAGTACCATAATAGAAGCATTGGTGGCGAGAGACAGTAAATTGCCCCAACTGGGATCTGGTTGTTGAATTCCTAAACCAATTAAACTCAATACTGACTCAGCTACAATAAATCCGGGTACGGCTAAGGTGGCTGAGATGATAATATAACTGGCAGTTTGGGGCAGCACATGACGTATAATAATATAAAAGGGTTTTCCTCCCATAGCACGAGCTGCTTGGACGAATTCTTGCTCCTTGAGGGACAATACTTGGCCTCGAATTACCCGGGCAAGTCCTGACCAACTTATAAAGGAGGTAATGAGAACGATGAGCAAAAACCGCTGGGCACTGGTGAGAGAGGGAGGTAAAACGGCAGCGAGGGCTACTAAAAGATAGATGCCGGGAATGGTCATTAAGACTTCTACTAAACGCATTAAAATAACATCTAGCCAACCCCCAAAATAGCCAGAAATCCCTCCCACAATCATTCCCAGGGGAAAAGAAACGGAAATCCCTACTAAACCTATAAATAGGCTAATTCTACCCCCATGAAGGAGACGGCTAAACTGGTCTCGACCTTGTTCGTCTGTACCTAATAGATTAATTTTCCCCGGAGCGGAAGCACCGAACAGGTGACGGTCTAGGGGAAGTCCCAATAATTTATACTGGTCCCCTTTCACAAACAAACCTAAAGCACAAGGTTTTTCCCTGTCTTCCTTTAATTCCCGTTCTCCGGTTTCTAAATTAGTCGGTCCTTGAGTGGTAGGATAAATATGAGGTCCGATCCACTTCCCGTGGTTGCGCCAATAAATTGGGGTTGGTGGCAGGAGCGAACCATCGGTTTGGGCTGGATCCTACACGGGCTAGAGGATTGTTTTTGATATTTTGCCACCAATTCATGATAGTTTGCTATAATTATAATTAATAGAGGAGATTGGACATGCCCGAAGCAGTTGGTGTTATCCAGACCTTGGGTTTTCCAGCAGTATTAGCCGCAGCAGACGCCATGGTTAAAGGGGGGAGGGTTACTCTGGTATCTTTTGATAAAGCGGAAAAAGGTGATTTCTTCGTGGCTATTCGGGGGACTGTCTCAGAGGTAAAACAAGCCATGGCAGCAGGTAGGGAAGCAGCGTAAAATACTTACGGTGGAAAGGTTCAGACTCATTATACCGTTCCCAACCCCCCAGAAAACATTGTGGCTGTTTTACCTATAGCTTATTCTGAGGATGTGGAAGAATTTCGCGTCTAATACCCATCTTGCTCTATAATTTATCATGGTTACGGTTGAGGAGATCATTTATGCCAGCTCAGTCAGCAGTTGGATCCATTGAAACAAAAGGCTTCCCAGGTATATTAGCAGCGGCGGATGCCATGGTAAAAGCGGGTCGAGTTACCCTAGTGGGTTACATTAGAGTGGGAAGCGCTCGTTTTAACATCAACATTCGTGGGGATGTTTCGGAAGTTAAAACTGCTATGGACGCTGGGATTGAAGCGGTGAAACGGACTGAGGGGGCTACTTTGGAATCTTGGGTCATTATTCCTCGCCCCCATGAAAATGTGGTGGCTGTTCTCCCCATCGATT
>JACONB010000211.1 GCA_014323965.1 Prochloron sp. SP5CPC1
TCTTTGCAGCTGGGGAATGTGCTTGTGTCTCTGTTCACGGTGCCAATCGTTTGGGGAGTAATTCCCTATTAGAATGCGTGGTGTATGGGAGGAGGACTGGGAGGGCTATGGCTGAACTGGTTAGGAGACGCAAAATGCCGGATTTTGATGCTCAATCCTATCTTACTGCTGCTTCTGCACGAATGCAAGGTCTGCTGGAGCAAAAGGGAACTATGCGCATTGCTCAACTGCGTCAGGAGTTTCAAGATTGTATGAGCCAACATTGTGGGGTTTTCCGCACTGCTACAACTCTGGAGTTAGGTTTGGCAAAGGTGCAGCAGTTAAAGCAAAGATACAAGGACATTTATCTTGATGATAAGGGGACTTGTTGGAATACGGAATTAATTGAAGCGATAGAATTGCAGAATTTAATGATAGTTGGGGAAATCATTTTAACAGGGGCATTGAATCGTCGGGAAAGTCGCGGTGCTCATGATCGGGATGATTATTCTGCACGAGACGATGCTAGTTTCCTCCAGCACACTTTAGCTTATTATACTCCTACAGGTGTTGATCTGGATTTTATGCCTGTTGTCATTAATCGCTTTGAACCTCAGGAGAGAAAATATTAGTTTTTTTTATTTAACCGCAGATTAACACAGATTATTGCGAAGCAACCGCCTTTGGCGTCCGCTGATGAATACAGATATATTATGACTATGGTGAGAAAAAAACGTTTTACTCTCCAGGAATATCACCGTCTTACAGAAATAGGATTCTTTAAGGAAGATGATCGGGTAGAATTAATCCAGGGAGAAATTATGGAAATGGCTGCCAAAGGAACAGCTCATACCGTCTGTTGCAGTAATTTATTAATAGCTTTGGCTATGCAGGTATCTGACAGGGCAAAACTACGATGTCAAGACCCTATTTTACTCCCCTCAAATAGCGAACCAGAACCAGACTTTGCTGTTGTGAGAAATCGAGAGGATGATTATCTTGCAAGTCATCCCACTCCTGAAGATATCTTACTGGTAATAGAAATTGCTGATTCTTCTTTACATTATGACCGACAGATTAAATTACCTCTCTATGCAGCTGCGGGAATCACGGATTATTGGATTGTGAATTTATTGGAAAATCAATTAGAGAGTTATCAGAAACCATTCCAGAAACAACAAGGAGATTACGATTATAGCAAGAGACAAATATTTCTCCCCCATAATACTATAACTTTACCAGGATTTGGGTCGTTAGCGCTGGATTTGAATCTGGTTTTTCCGAGGTAACTACTACATATGATTGAACCAAAAGTAAAGGTATTTTTATCCTATTCTCACGAAGATGAATCCTTACGGAATGAGTTGGCAAAGCATTTAAAGCCCTTAGAACGTCAGGGTTTAATTGAAACTTGGCACGGTGCCAAGGGCGCCGCTTCGCGGGGCGCATGATTGATCCAGGTACGGATTGGCAAAAAGAATTGGACTTGCAATTAAACCGGGTAGATATTATTCTTCTCACCCAAGGATTTGCTGAGAGTTTGAGAGAAGTTGCTCACACCAGAAAACGACCCCTGGTGCTGGTTTTGGATACCTATGAGAAAGCGCAGTCCTACCTAAATCGGTGGCTATGGCAGTATTTAGTTTACGCTACCCCCTTGTCTTCTACACCTGTAAGGCTGGTGGTGGTAGGACGACGGCCACTGGAAGCTGATGAAAGTTGGCGCAAACTGCACCAAGATGGGCAGCTAATCTATTCCCAACAGCTAGAGAGGTTTAGCCAGAAAGAGACAAATAACTACCTCCAGGAAATTGGCATTAAAAATGGGGGTACAAGGAACAAAATCTACAAACCAACCTCAATCCCCAGTCTGAGATAGCTTGGGTAAATCGAGGATATGTACTACGGAAGCTGAGACAATATAAAGAAGCCCTGATCGCTTGCGATCGCACTTTAGAGATTAACCCCAAGAATCCTCAAACACTAAACTCTCAAGCACTAACATGGAGTTTGCTCAAAGATTTTGAGAAAGCCATGACAAAGATTGATGCAGCAATCAAACTAAAACCGCAAGAAGTATTGCTCAGAGCTAACCGAGGTATTATTTTAGCCAGAGCAGGTCGATACCCGGAAGCCCTTGCCGAATGTGAACAAGCGATTCAACAAAATCCTCAACATGAAAGTGGCTATTATGGCAAAGCCTGCTACTATGCTCTACAAGGAGAAGTCCAACAGGCCATAGATAACCTGGAAAAAGCCATTAATATTGCACCTCGTATTACTCGAAGGGAAGCCAAACACAACCCAGATTTTGAGAGAATCCGGAATCATATAAAATAATAACTCACCGTCCCCGGTGGATCTCCCCCGGCCCCCCTTAAGAAGGGGGGAGCACAACAATAATAAAATTATTATGTATTAAGCAACTTGTAAACCTCTCTCTTCTCTTTCTCTGTGCCCTCTGCGCCTCTGCGGTTATTATATAATATACCCTAATATAGCAGCCCGTAACAAATGAAAATCCAAACCCCAGCATGGGTAAAACAGGCAGTTTTCTATCAAATATTTCCCGATCGCTTTGCCAAAAGTAACCAAACAAATCCCTATAAACTAGAACCTTGGTCAGCAAAACCCACAATAGGAGGATACAAAGGGGGAGATTTATGGGGTGCCATAGGTAAACTAGATTATTTAGTAGACTTAGGAATCAACGCCATCTACCTTACCCCCATCTTTCAATCCGCTGCCAATCACCGCTATCATACCCACGACTACTATCAGGTAGATCCCTTGTTAGGAGGGAATAAAGCCTTCCATAGCTTCCTGAAAGCTGCTCATGACAGAAATATCAAAGTAATTTTGGACGGAGTATTTAACCACGCTAGCCGGGGCTTCTTCTTCTTCAATGATATCCTGGAAAATGGACCTCATTACCCTTATATAGATTGGTTTACCATCTTAGATTGGCCTCTGTCTGCCTATGATGGTAGCAAACCAGCTAATTATAGGGGTTGGGCAAATAATCGAGCCTTGCCTCAGTTTAATCATGATAATCCCCAAGTGCGAGCCTATCTCATGGAGATTGGGGAATATTGGTGCAAACAAGGAATTGATGGTTGGAGGTTAGACGTAGCTTATGAAATCACAACCCCCGGTTTTTGGCAGGAATTTCGCCAGCGAGTTAAAGCAATTAATCCAGATGCTTATATTGTGGGGGAAGTGTGGACAGAGGCCCGAAAATGGTTAGATGGGAGTCAGTTTGACGGGGTCATGAACTACCTATTTGCAGGACCGACTATTGCTTTTGTCGGGGGCGATCGGGTCCTGAGAGAATATATAGAGAATATTAAATACCAGGCTTCTCCCCCTATCTCAGCTGAGGAATATAAAACACAAATGGAGACTTTATTAGCCCTATATCCTTGGGAAATACAACTAACTCAATTTAACTTATTCAACAGTCATGATACAGCAAGACTCCTAAGTATTACAGGAGGGGACCGCACCAGTATGGAGCTAGCAACTTTGCTCTTATGCACCTTTCCCGGTGCTCCCAGTATCTACTACGGAGATGAAGTGGGTTTACCAGGGGGTTTGGATCCCGATTGTCGTCGCAGCTTTCCCCCAGAAGCAGACTGGGATTTAGAAGTATTAGATTACCACAAAAAGCTCATTTCCTTACGTCATGAATACCCTGCTTTACGTACTGGTGCCTATGAAGTTCTCTATGGAGAAGAAACGGTTTACGTTTTCGCCCGTATATTAGGAAGTGAAGAAATAATTGTTGCTGTCAATGTTGGTAAGAATACAGCCCATGTGTCCGTGCCAGCAAATCAACTGCAATCCTCTCCCCAGAGACTATTATATGGTAGGGGGAATATTTCTTGGCAGGGTGAACGAGAAGCGAAAATAGTTGCTTTAAATCTCCCTCCCCGCACTGGTTTTATAGCAACCAACCCGTAGGGTAGGCAATCGTGGAAACGTTTGGTATCCTATAATAGGAGTAAATTGTACAATATAAACTACTCACTATTCCCTCTTGCCTTATGATTACAGGTAAAACGAAATTACTAGGAGTTATTGGCGATCCGGTGGAACATAGCTTTTCCCCAGCAATGCACAATGCAGCCATAGCCCATTTAAATCTAAACTATGTCTATCTCCCCTTCCCCGTGAAAAGAGAAGACTTAGAGAAGGCGATCGCCGGTT
>JACONB010000212.1 GCA_014323965.1 Prochloron sp. SP5CPC1
ATTATCGATTAGGAAGCCCATTAAGAGGCGTAACCTTCAAACTAAACGCTGTACTCCTTATAGTTAGACGCTTTTTCCGGTTCAGCGTACCTGTTTCCAGGATACCTGTTACACCGAAGGTGCCGCCCTTGGCGTCCCATAGATTCTCCGACATTAGGCAGGGTCACTTTCGTGTCTGATTCCGCCCTGTTCCCAGCTTCACACCCACCCACCCCTCTTCTCCCCTCCCAGGAGGGGATGGGGGTGGGTTCGGCAAGCCTGCTTGAATTCACAGTTGCGTGTGGGCAGATAGAGATTCGCTTATCCCCTAAGCGGTTGGACTAGGAAAAACTGATTATTGGCCAGCTCCGCACCAACATTCCTAATTTAGTTGTCAAGGTACGTAAGTACCCAGCCTGGGGTTATATCATTCGGCTATTATTATTTAGCCGCGCTGGAGCGAGTCTCCGAGCGGCTACTTTCGCACACTTCGAGTCGCCCCTAGGATCATTATGAGTCCACTGTATAAGACCGCCTTGAGGATTCCACACGTATTCACCATAGAACACAACTAAATCCCCTACAGAGAGGGAATTAATTCTTGGAGCTAAATCGATATTATGTGCAATCAACAAGGTTTGTCCAGAACTTAGTCTAACGATAAACCGTTGGTGTTTGCTTCCATCAAGGTCATCTGGAAGAATTTTAATTACCTTTCCTTTGCCTTCAACCTGAAAATTACTTCTTTGGTTCTCAAAGGCATTTCTTAAAAGTTGATCACTGTCATTAGTTTGCGAAGCTTGAGCCTTAGCTTGTTCTGTAGCAGGTAGCTCAATTACAACATAGGAACATGATACAGCTGTAACTAAGGTAGCAAGAGCAGTTAAAATACCTAGAACGCTTGACCGAAAAGATTTTTTTGTTTCATCAGACATAAGCCATAATCCAAAACCTGCTGCTATTAAGTGCTATAACCCCGCCGCTGGCGCTGGTAACTGTTTCAAGCATGTTCTTAATTTACACCATCGCCCCGTAATAAATTAACTGAGCTAGCTTTTGGCGCAGTGTTCCCAACCCCTTGGTCTCACTGGCAGCAATAAACGCCGCTGCGGGAAATTCCTCTTTTGCTGCTGCCAAGGTTTCCACTTCTACCCTATCGATTTTATTAAAAACCATTAACATGGGTCCCGGTGTTAGGGGCATTTGGGCTAAAATTTCTTTGACAGAACTAATGTGACTGCGCCATGCGGGGTGGGATAAATCTACCACGTGCAAGAGGGCATCTGCTTCCGTTACTTCTTCTAAGGTAGCGCGAAATGCATCTACTAAGGGTGGGGGTAATGCTTGGATAAATCCCACTGTATCAACAAGTAAAATTGTCTGATACTCACCGGTGGTGACATTTTCTACTCCTAAACGGCGGGTTGTGGGGTCCAGAGTAGCAAATAATTGGTCCGCAGTATAGACTTCTGCATTAGTTAGAGCGTTGATGAGAGTGGATTTTCCCGCATTAGTATAGCCGATAATGGCAACTGTGGGTACTTCTTGCTTTTGTCGTTGTTGGCGTAAACGGGAACGGTGTTGCTGTAACTGGTTCACTTCTTGCTGCAAGCGGGTGATGCGCCGCTGAATTACCCGCCGTTCCGTTTCTAGTTTCGTTTCCCCCGGTCCTCTGGTACCGATACCTCCTCCCAAACGGGACATATCTTTACCGGAGCCAACGAGGCGGGGTAGGGTATATTCTAGTTGTGCTAGTTCTACTTGCAATTTTCCTGCACGGGATCGAGCACGTTGGGCAAAAATATCTAAAATTACTTCCGTGCGGTCCACAACCCTGACGCCAATTGAAGATTCCAGGTTTCGCACTTGAGCGGGGGAGAGGTTTTGATTGAAGGCGACTAAGTTAGCGCCGAGGGTTTGAACTCTGAGGGCAATTTCTTCTACTTTACCAACACCGACTACAGTTTGGGGATGGGGACGGGAACGCTTTTGGCTTATAGTTTGCAAGACTTCCCCTCCCGCAGTATCTACTAACCGAACTACCTCCGTCACACTGTGGTCGAATTCTTGTTGGGTAGTCTTGTCGGTCATTAAACCCACTACCAGGACTCTATCCCTCTCCTGATCTACTTTTTGCCCAATGTACTCTCGCCGAAATTCGGTTTCTAATCCTTCTACCCAGTGGAGGAAATCCTGTTTGGTGAGGACGTCTAGACTCATAGGGGGAGAAACTGTCCAATAAGAAAAGTCTTCGGTATTGTCCTCTTGTTGGGAGAGTAGGTGAGCTAGATAAGCTTCTTGGACGTAGCCTGTGGCACCCCCACCCCGGCGTTCAAATCCAATCCCTGTAAGGGTTAGCACTACTAAAGCATCCAGCCTTTGCTGTACCATGGCCGTTAAACTGGCTGATTTCGGCGGTTCTGGTTTAAAGTTAGTGGCGATACAGCGAATGCCACAAAGTCTTTCAGCACCGTAGCGGGGGAGTTCTAGAGGAGGTATTTTTGTTTGGCGGGGGGTACCCACACCGATACGGATTATTTGTCCCCGACGGTTAAGATAGGCACAGACTGGTTGATTGATTTCAGTGCTGATGGCTGCAAGTCTTTGAGCAAATTCTGGCGTGACGAAGGTTCCGCCCGGTAGACGTTGACGATACAACTTTTGGAGTTGCTTTAATTGGTTGGTTTTGAGACCTTTGAGGTCTCCATAAATGGTATCGATAGTTCTCTTGTCCTAGTTAAATAATCTAAAACAATAATCATGAATCTATTATAATTCACTTTAAGCCACTTTCGACACAGAAAGATTTAATATTTTTTCTTGGGCTGACTCTACAATGGTATCTTGGATCAAAGAACTTGCATGAATAATTTCTATGCCAATCAATTTTCCCGCTTCATTTTATAAAAATCGAGAGGATTGCAACAACATCTAATAGTTTCATCGATAACGTAAAGCAGCACCTTTGCCTTGATTTTGGGAGTGATAGATGACCTTTTGTATTTTAGTAGTTCTCTTGTGTCATCTATGGAATACTCATCGATGATGATTTCATGAAAACTCCTGGTCGTTGGAATCCCCGTGTCTTTAGACCGGGGAGGAAAACGTTTATGCACATAGTGCCGACCCCCATTAAGGGGAGGGAGGCGGGTTTGCCTCCCTATTGACTCCTATTTCTAGGGTAAAGTTCGCCTCGTCAATGTTTTCCAAGCTTGTCAAGCTCTGCTGCACTGCCTTACCCCTCGTAAAGCTGTTTAACAACAAGCGACAGAGCCACAAACTGGCGACGCATTCGTGGGTGTCATGACTTGAAAAACGTAGCCCTCAAAGAGGCTCAGACTGGTCAGCTACCTAAATGTCTAGGGCATGAAGCCCCGTCTCTTTAGAGCGGGGTGCTGACAGCTTCAATAATCTCCTCAATGGTTTCAACTTCGTTAAAACAGGGAATCACAACAGATAGCTTCATATCTTATATCAATATAAATTTAACCGAACAGTAGGATATTCGCAGTCCACTGTACCACCGCCCGCAAGAGGATCAGGATGATTTCCTGGCGGTGTATGATGCCAAAATTCAGGACCCTGGTAATAACTTAGATCTAAGTTTGGGTACATTTTTGCAAAACCTTGGCAAATTGCCAGAGTCCCGGCGGACGGCAAAAACATTCCCTTGGTACCCTTCGGTCACATGCATCATAACCTACGCCACACCAAATGCCGTTGAAAACCATGGTAAATTAGGGTACCGCGAATGAGGGAAATAAATGGGGAAATCTGCCGCAATATTCCTCCTTTGGGTGAGAGAAGAATTTCGGGTAGTTGACGAGGAAACTCTCTATCAATAACATCTTGTTATAAATCCCACTGTTGGATATAATCAAACAAATGGAGAGGTGGCAGAGTGGTCGATTGCGTCCGACTTGAAATCGGATGAGGCTCGAGGGAGTCTCCGGGAGTTCGAATCTCCCCCTCTCCGTCAAACAGTTACCAGTAACCGTAGGGTGCGGACGCCTTGGGCGGTCAGCGAAGCAATGGCAAAGCACCAGCCAGGGGTGTAGCCATCACCTAATCCTTTATTGTGGTGTTTATAGCGTTAGAAAAAAGTAACAAGAAGAACTTTTTTCCGAGCGAACCGTTTTAGGATGGTAAAACACTAGAATTTTTGACCATGACCCAGAGTAGAGGGCAAGAGCAAGCGACAAGCAATTGCGACAAGAGTTAGCCAAGTGGCATACCCCACCATTGCGGCAAGCAAGAGATACCCTCGGCGATCCAGGTACCGCACTCTCCCATCCTCAAGAAGAGGAACGGAGCAGCATCGAAGCATTATTGCAGGCTAATTTATGCCGCGTTCAAGAAGCCCTGCGGGTATTAGAAGAATATGGCAAACTATGTCAACCTCAGATGGGTTCTGCTTTTAAGCAGATGCGCTATGAAGTCTATACTCTCGAAAGCAATTTATTGAGCAATTACCGTCATCAGCAACTTGAGCAGTGTCTTCTTTATTTAGTAACCTCTCCCGGAACACAATTATTACCTACAGTAGAGGCAGCACTGCAAGGAGGATTGAAACTGGTTCAATATCGAGATAAGGAGGACGACGATGCTCAGCGTCTCGTTAACGGGCAGGAACTCTGTCAGTTGTGTCATCGTTATGAAGCATTGTTTATTATGAACGATCGGGTAGATTTAGCTCTGGCAGTCAATGCAGATGGAGTTCATTTAGGGCAGCAAGATATACCCATTTCCCTAGCCAGGCAGTTATTAGGTGGGCAAAAAATAATTGGTCGTTCCACTACAAACCCGGAAGAGATGGAACGGGCGATCGCCCAAGGAGCCGATTATATTGGCGTCGGTCCGGTGTACGAAACCCCCACCAAGCAATCCAAACCTGCCGCTGGTTTGGAGTACGTCACTCATGCCCAAAATTGCCCCATTCCCTGGTTTGCCATTGGGGGGATCGATCCGAATAATTTTCATGAAGTTCTTGGGGCGGGAGCGGAACGAATAGCTGTAGTTCGCGCTATCATGCAAGCAGAGCAACCGACTCTCGTCACCCAATATTTTATCTCCCAGCTAACCAGAAAGCACACTCTCCGGCGTCTGGAAGCAAGCCAAGTTTCTCAACGATACGCGCGGGAGTCCCCACCCTCAGGGTCGCTATGTGGGGAGGTAGAGCGCGGCAATTGAGGGGTTCGATGCCCCGATAATTGCCAGCTTGACATTGTATCTTCACAGGAATTAAAATACGATTGTCCTTCTATATTCATCATGAAGCAAGTCATCACGGCAAAGTTAAAGTTAAAGTTAACGAGTGAGCAAAAGC
>JACONB010000213.1 GCA_014323965.1 Prochloron sp. SP5CPC1
CTCTGGAAAGACCAGGGAAAACTGGTGGTAAATATCCAGCAATTGGCTCAAGATATAAATAATGTCATTAATTTTGACAATTTCACTTCCGCCCAATTTGCTTTAGAAGCTATTGAAGGAGTCCAGATGGTCAACTTTACATATCAATAGCCGCGAGTGAGAGTTAGCCAAGGAAGCAGAGGTTGACACCAACTAAAACTTCCTCTATCATAAAACTATATCGATAGATTTTTGGGAAAATAATCTATGAGTAATCACAACCAAAACTATATTGGCACTCAGAAAGCCTCCTTCCTCCTCAACATTAGTGCAGTGAGATTGCGCCAACTGTTGCAGCAGGGACGAGTTGTGGGGGCTTATAAGTCTGGCAGGCGCTGGCTCATCCCCTTAAAGAAGGGCCTGCCCCAGATTACCAAGGGAAAAAGAGGGCCTGTCGGTACTTGGAGTAGGAGGCGGCGCATAGACAGGTTTTAGCCTCCAACAAAAAAAATGGTACTAAGGAACCTCCCATTTCCGTGAGAATTGGGTCCAAGACCCACTTGTGCCATGAAGCGGATCTTCCCGGTAACGCCAAGATAATTTACAGGCCCCACAAGCCTTTACCTTGCGGAGCTGTGCTTTGGTTGGAGGTGCCCCCGGATGTGGTTATTGCCATGAAATTCTAAACCCTTTAAACCTAAACAAATTTAACCATAACAACAGCATAAAAATACATAATAAATTTACTCTTAATAAAGGGTACCAAAAGTTGTCAAAATAGCAAATTTAAGCAGTGCGATCGCTCTTGATAACTGGTACGTGCTCACTGTAATATGAATATACCACAAGATGGGAGACAATATGCTCCTGCAACCCAACGTAACAGAGAACATATTTTAGAAGTGCTCTTGCGGGTGCTCCCAGAGCAGGGTAACATATTAGAAATAGCCAGCGGTACAGGAGAACATGCAGTATTTTTTGCAACCCACCTTAGGAACAGCCAATGGCTACCTTCAGATCCTAATCCTCTCTGTCGTCAGAGTATTGAAGCATGGCGCGCCAACTTCCCCTATAATAACCTTTATCCCCCTATAAATATAGATGCTCGGGAAAAAATCTGGAAAATTGAACCCAACATTCCCATTCACAGTATCGTCAATATCAATATGATTCATATTGCCCCCTGGACAGCCTTTCTAGGACTCCTAGCCGGTGCTAATTCCATCCTCCCCGCCGGGGGTATACTTTACCTCTATGGTCCCTACAAACAAGGAGAAAACACTGCTTATAGCAACCTAGCTTTTGACCAGTCTTTGCGTCGTCAAAACCCAGATTGGGGAGTCAGGGAACTAGATCTGGTAGTAGAAGAAGCTAAAATTGCAGGGTTCCAATTACGAGAAATAGTCCCCATGCCCGCCAACAATCTTTCTCTCCTATTTCAATTATAGCGTTAACCTGTTGCCCCTACACACCTCCTAAGCTTTGCTCTTGGGTTTAGCGAAATAAAGCCCTGCTAGTACCAGTAACAGAAAAATGATAGCATTGACGTAGAAAATTCCATCAGCTTCAGACATGGATCCTGTTCTCTTTATTTTTGGTCAATTTCTCCCCCCATGCTATCAGCCCTAGTTGCTTGTACCGAGAAATTGCAACTTAACTTTACACAAAATCCTCATAATGAAAACAACGCTGCTGCTCCAACTTTTTAATGCGCTGCTCCACCTCTTTTAACTCTTGAGAGTAATATTGCATTTTCTCAGCCTCCTTCCCCATATCTAAGGTTTGCCACTGTTGTAAGCAAAAACGACGATATTCTTCCCAACTTACCCTCTCCAGGGTAACGATGGCAGCAGCAATCGCCAAAGGTGCGCGTAAATTATCTTCCCACTCCCTTTTCTCATCCAAATAAAACAAATGAGTTACCTGTTTCATCTCTTGGGGATAGGAAATACTCACATCTTGCAATAAGGATATCATATCTGTTGCCTCAATAGGTAACTTGCTCATTTGCTGCCACAAAAAGCGATGATGGGAGATAGTAAACAGTAAATCTTTCTCCTCTAAAGCATCCAAAATGGTTTGGCGATGGTTCGGAAAATGTAAGTAAATCCGCAGTAAATCAGCTTCCCCTTCAGCTAACATACTATTTTTAGTATTAACAGAGAGATTGAGTTGTTTCCTACCCAGATATCTTTTCCCCCTTGGTTTCTTTAATTGAGCCATTAAATTACCAGTATGCAGAGGTATTAATCTCCCATCCCCTCCACTGAGTAATTCGGCACAATAACGGATATAATGAGTGCGTTTATTTCCATCTTGAATGCGGTTGAGTAACTTAACCATCCCCTGAGCTACTTCCTCAAATTGCTCCGCAGCCGCCAGCTTCTTACCCAATAAAAGTTGGTCGATTTGCCAATCCAACCAAAGAGGAGCATCTCCAATAGCCTTACCATATATTTGGGCACCAGCTTCCCTTTCTTTCAGAAACTCATCCGCATCTTTTCCTCCCGGAAGATTCAGCACTTTTAATTGTACTTGTCCCGAATAAACCAGATTTTCTACCTCCCTAATCACCCGTTGCGTCGCCTTAATCCCCGCAGCATCTGTATCAAAATTTAACACTACTTGTTTGGATTTAGTATACCGCAATAATAGCTTTAATTGCTCCCTGGTAAAAGCAGTTCCCAGGGAAGCCACTACATTAGTTATCCCCGCACTATGGAGGGCAATAGCATCAAAATATCCCTCCACAACCACTGCTATATCTTCCTTCCCAATACTCCGACATGCCCTATCCAAAGCAAACAAAGTTTTGCTCTTATTAAATAAATTTGTCTCCGGGGAATTGAGATATTTGGGTTGTTCATCTCCCAAACTTCTGGTTCCAAAAGCAATAATTCGCCCCTGGGTATCCTGAATAGGAATAACAATGCGGTTGCGGAAGCGATCGTAATAACCCTTCCCCTGTTTTCTCCTTTTAATCAAACCCGCTTGTTCTCCTAAAGCAACCCCATAGTGTTTTGTCTCCACCAGATAGGAATAAAGAGTATTCCAACCTCCCGGAGCGTAACCCAATTGGAATTGTTGGATTGTCTCCGGTTTTAACCCCCTTTCTGTTTGCAAATATGCCAGAGCTGCTTCTCCTTGGGGTTGGTACAGGACATAGTGATAAAAACTAGCAGTAACAGCTAAAATCTCATATAATTGTTCTCTGAGGGAAAGTTCCCGTTTCAGTTCCTGTCTTTCTTCTGGTTCTAGGGTTTTAACTGGGACTTGATACCGTTGAGCGAGATTTAAAACTACATCGCTAAAAGAAATTTTCCCCAACTCCATCAGGAATTTAATCGCATTTCCTCCAGCACCGCAACCAAAACAATAGTAAAATTGTTTACTCGGACTGACAGTAAAACTGGGAGTCTTTTCCTCGTGAAAAGGACATAAACCTAGATAATCTTTCCCCCGTTTGCGCAGTACCACGTACTCCTCAATGATATCCACAACGTCAATTCGTTGCTTCACTTCTTCAATAGTATCTGGGTGCAGGGTGGGGATTTTCATGTTTTGGTTTCACGCAGAGGCACAGAGGCGCAGAGAGGGAGTACGATAGAATTATAGCGCAATAGGAGGGAGAAATTATGCCATCCCCTTTTCCCGAAATTCATCATCGGTTAATAGTGGCGATCGCCGATGCCATGAACCCGCAACTGCGTCCTCGATATCGCATCGGGATGGAGGAAAGGGTTTATATTAGGGATGAAGTAGAACTTAATACCGTAGGTTGGGTAGAGCGCCAGCGAAACCCAACATGGATTGGTGCTGTTGGGTTTCGTACCTCAACCCAACCTACACTTGCAGAAGATAAGGAACCAATAATTAATTTACAAGATTTATTGCATCTGGCTTATGATAGGGGTAGTTACGATTTAATGATAGTTTATCAGAGGGAAGCAGTACCAGCTTTATCCCCCACAGATAGGGTTTGGGTGGATGGAATTTTGGAACCGCAGATGAACGCAGATGAACGCAGATGGGATGAATTGGATGATTAGGTCACATTTGGTGACAATATGTAATAAAATGTTACGGTACATAGACGAATTGCTGGATCATGCTACGATTGGAACGGATCAGTAAAGTATACCCCACTGGGGAAGTGCTCAAAAATGTTACCTGGGAAGTAAAACCT
>JACONB010000214.1 GCA_014323965.1 Prochloron sp. SP5CPC1
CTATATATAAGCAGAGTTGATAACATATCAAAGGTTTATGAACTCTTGGTTGCACTCCTAAAATTAATTACAAATCACACAACTAGTCAAAGAATATAAAATTGACAGGCACTATGTCTTTAAATATGAATGAAATGTGACATGATATCAATAGAATTTCTAGGAACAACATGTTTATGTTATAGTTATAAGATAATTAGCACATTTTATATACTTATAGAGTACTTCATGATCAACAACTTATTGACACCATGAAACAAAAAATCATGGCAATGAACTATTTATTATGGACCGATAGTAGCTATCTGTTCAACCACAGTAGACTATGATAGCGAAGCATACACTCATACTGAGTCACAGGAGGTCAGTTAATCAGATGTGCATAACTGTAAATGAATACATATTCATAGTATCATATTCTTATACAGTGTGTTTGGGATATATGGGTATGTACCTTGAATAAATTGACATCTCACCAAGGACCTATATTAGTAATATCCCTATAGGTCCTGGATGTTAGTTGTTCAGTTATTTTATAGCTGCAACAGTGTAAACTGAAACAAAAGATCTTTGATTTGCAGCATACCAAGAAAAGCTATCATATATGCAAACACTTTAGTGTATAATTCAGAGACTGTAGAACTTTGGATTAATCAGCCAAGTATATATATGCACAATATACAGTGTCTTGCCCTGCAATAGGTTTATGATTGTGACAGGAAATATAGAATTAAGTTCGACAGGCGAGTCAAGAAGGATTTCAAGTCAATTGACCCGCAAGATGTTCCTCTTCTCAAAGATGAGATCGCAGTTTTGGCCGAAAACCCACGTCCCGGTGATTGCAAAAAGCTGAAGGGGAAAAACTGTGATTTCTACAGAATTCGGGTAGGAAAATATCGAGTTATTTATTCAATCAAGGATGAAGTATTGCTAATTATTGTTGTTCGTGTAGGTCATCGAAGCCATATTTACAATAAGCTATGATAAGTCCGTGGGTTCGCCACCCTATAGTCTTTTAACTCACATCTTTCACCAGTATAAGTGATGGGAGTACCTCCAATTGTCAAACCTCGCTCTGTACGTATGATTTTTGTTTGTCCATTTAATGTCAGAGTCATGGCGATCGCCTCCTAACCTTTTATAACTATAGTCCTCAAAATGAATAACTTGTTGTTGTTTGGTTTCCATCATTAACCTCAAAACTGCTCACTCTCCAAAAACTTAAATGATGGTAAAAATCATGATACGTGCTAAACGAGGGAACTGGTAACTGATCAACTGTCATGGTACATGCTATAGTTGTGGAGGGAAAGCTTGGAGCTGATTTGTTGCTGCCACATTCCTAAATCTTGCTGGAATTGAGGTGTATTCAAACCTCCACGCCAAAGAATGAGAGCATCTTGCCCATTTTGATAATAGCCTTTCCGTCGGGAGGCTATGGTGAAGCCAAACTTCTTGTAGAGTGAGATGGCAACAGTGTTCTCCTCCTTTACTTCTAAGGTTGCTCGTTCCAAAGAACGGGACACCGCATCAGTAAGTAAGTGATAGAGTAATAATTGTCCCTGGGATCGACCAAGATGCGTGCGGTTTAACGGCTAAAATGGTGATGTGTGCTTCCTCTAAAATTGCCCACAAACAGCCGAAACCCAGAATTTCCCGGTCATTTGACCCGGTGGTTGATAATGAAAGGACTAACAAAGTGCTATTGGGACTAGTTATTTCCCTTTCATAACCTTCTCTTGTCCAAATACCGCCGAAACACAATTTGTCAAGGTCAACAATAGAGGGTATCTGGGAGCAAGTTAAAGGTTTTAGTTGCAGTAAAGCTTTAGTCACATTATTGGGTTGTACACTAAAAAAGGCATTATCGCAAAAAATTAAATCTTATTAATGAAGATGATATCGAACCAAGAGAGAGTAGATTCGGGACATGGCTATTTACCTCAAACTATTCCGGGACGATCTCCCAATCAAGAACTGTTACCCCTGACAGCTAAGGTTAACAGTAGGGACTGTTTAGAAATTGGCGGCTGCGATGTGACAACTTTGGTGGAACGATTCGGTTCACCCCTCTATGTCTTGGACGAAGTAACTCTCAGAACCGCTTGTAAGCAGTACCGAGAAGCTTTTGCTCGTTACTATCCTGGAGTTGCTTTACCTATCTACGCCAGCAAGGCATGGAGTTGTTTGGCGGTTTGCAGCATAATCGCCTCTGAGGGTTTCGGTTTCGATGTGGTTTCTGGGGGCGAACTCTATACTACCCTGCAAGCAGGGGTAAAGGGAGATTTAATCTATTGTCACGGGAACAATAAATCCGCTGCGGAATTGGAACTAGCAATCGCCCATGGCTGCAAGATTATTGTGGATAATTGGCTTGAGTTAGAAATGCTGACGAAGCTTGCTGATGAGTTGTCGTCAAAACCAATCCCAATAATGCTGCGATTGACACCGGGAATCGAATGTCACACCCACGAGTATATTAGAACGGGACACTTAGACAGCAAGTTTGGCTTCGATCCCGATGGTATAAAGGAAGTGTTTGCTTTTGTCCTTCGTCAGGCTAATCTTGACTGTATTGGTTTGCATGCTCATATTGGCTCCCAAATTTTTGAAGAGCAACCTCATGAGGATTTAGCGGGGGTAATGGTAGAATGGATGAAGCAAGCGGTTGATTGCGGCTTGAAGATGAGAGAGTTGAATTTGGGTGGGGGTTTGGGTATTCGCTATACGGAAGCAGACGATCCTCCCAGTATCGACGAGTGGGTTAAAACTGTCTCCACTGCTACAATTGAGGCTTGTAACCGCCTAGGAATGTCCCTCCCGAAGCTGATTGTGGAACCGGGGCGCTCCCTGATTGGTTCCGCTTGCGTCACTGCTTACACTGTTGGTTTTCGTAAGGTAGTTCCCGGTATCCGTACCTATATATCCGTAGATGGAGGAATGTCCGACAACCCCCGCCCGATTACTTATCAATCTGTCTATGGAGCGGCCATCGCCAATCGCATGTCAGCACCGATGGTCGAAAGGGTTACAGTGGCAGGAAAACACTGCGAATCGGGGGATATTGTGATTAAAAATGCTCTGCTACCAGAAACAGAACAGGGAGATATTTTGGTAGTTATGGCAACTGGTGCTTATAATTATAGTATGGCTTCTAATTATAACCGGATATCTAGACCGGCAGCTATTTTAGTCCATGAGGGAGAAGCTAACCTCATTATCCAGCGGGAAACTTACCAAGACTTGATCCGGCAAGATTGCTTGCCTACAAGACTAACTCCTAAGTTATGCTAAGCATAACTTAGGAGTTAACTAAATATAATGCCACCAGAGGGTTATGCTGCTAATCATAGCTGGATTCAATCCTGGGTGCTGAACATCATCGATATCGGATTGGTTCTCGCCCTAATTTATGGGGTGTTCCTGATTATTGGGGATCGCCGTACTCTCTGGATGTTACGGGGCTTTATTTTGTTGATGCTAGCAGCAGGAATTAGTCATAAACTAAAGCTAACATTTCTAAGTTTTGTTTTGGAAAAGTTTGTTTTAGGTTCGGCGGTGGCCATGGCAGTTATGTTTCAGCCCCAGTTTCGCCGCTTTCTCGAACAGTTGGGGCGGGGAGAAATCCGTCAGTTATTTACCAGTTCGAGGCGCTCGGTTACTCAACCCGACAGCAAGATAGATACCATTGTAGCTGCGGTGAAAGAATTGTCCCAAAATCGCACAGGTGCTCTGATTGTTATCGAAACTATCCCTGGGATGGATGAGGGGGTATTTTCTGTACCTGGAGTCACTCTGGACGGAGAAATTTCTAAAGAACTGCTACAGACTATTTTTCAGACCTCAACTCTATTGCACGATGGGGCTGTATTCATTCAAGGCGATCGCATTGTAGCAGCAGGAGTAATTTTGCCTCTTTCAGAAGAACACACCACGTCGCGACAGTTGGGAACGCGCCATCGAGCAGCTATGGGTATTACAGAAAGAGTGGCTAATTGTTTATGTATTGTGGTCTCCGAAGAAACAGGTTCCATTTCCCTTGCGTCTGGAGGTATTCTGAATCGACCTTTAACCAGCACTAAACTGAAAGAATTACTCTCAGAAAAAATGTCCCCAGCAGTTGACAGGGAGGTAGTACTCAGTTACTCAATTACTCCTCGTTTA
>JACONB010000215.1 GCA_014323965.1 Prochloron sp. SP5CPC1
GTTATATTCCCCCCCAAATTGCTGACGATAGGTTTGATACGCCCAAGAAGTAGAAACTCCCATTCCATCGTACTTACCTAACACCACCCAAAGAGACTCTAAATCGAGAATGGGGTCTAATTTTTCTCCTCTTCCTGTGGCGATCGCCGTTCCTCCTGACAAGCAAAAAGGAACATCTGAACCTATTTTCCCCCCCAATACTTGCAATTCTGGCAGAGTCAATCCCAAGGACCACAATTGGTTAATTCCCACTAACACCGCTGCTGCATTGCAGGAACCCCCTGCTAAACCTGCTGCTACGGGAATTTGTTTATCAATAGTAATCTTAACACCATCAGAACGATTAAATTCCGACTGCATTAACCGAGCAGCTTTATAAGCTAAATTGGTTTCATCTGTTGGTACTTCTGCATGGGAACAACTCACAGAAATACTATCTCCTGTTTCCAGTATCAGTCTATCAGCCAGGTCAATGGTTTGGAGAATCATGACCAATTCGTGATAACCATCGGCTCGGTGTCCAATTATCTCTAAATATAAGTTTATCTTCCCTCGTGCAATTAATTCAATTGAGTCCATTTTTCTTTTTCTCCTCTTTTTAGAGTTTACCATGGGTGGGCAATGCCCACCCTACAATAAATTACTCAATGCAATCCAATCATGTAGGCTCAAATCTTCACCTCTCCCTTGGGGATTTATTGCTAATTTTTTCATTAATTCTGTTAACATGATTGGGTCTATTAAAGATTTTAAATTATTTCTTAACATTTTTCGCTTACTGGTAAACCCTAATTTAATTATTCTTTCTAAAAGTAGCGGATTTTTAGCAGGGTTAGGAATAGGTCGAGGACGGAGACGTACCACGGCTGAATCTACCTTAGGAGGAGGATAAAAAGCTTGAGCTGGAACGGAACAAATTAACTCACATTCTGCTAAATACCCTACCCTAAGGGAGAGAGCGCCAAATGCTTTGGTACCTGGTTGGGCAGTCAAGCGATCCGCCACCTCTTTTTGCACCAGTAAGACAATTAAGTCATAATTGGTTGCGGCGGGTTTGGCAATTGTTCCTAACAACTGCTCTAAAATTGGTCCAGTTATATTATAAGGTATATTTGCTACTACCTTCCTAGGATTTTGAAAGTTGGGAAAAGGAGACAGGAGAGCATCTAAATCCAAATTGAGAATATCTCCTTGGAGCAGGAGAAAATTATCTTTACTCCTGAAAAATTGCACCAGCTTTTTACATAAATCTCGGTCAATTTCCACCCCTACCACTGCCTTTACCAAGGGTAAAAGGCGACGGGTGAGATTGCCAGTACCGGAACCGATTTCTAAAAGACAATCTCCTGGTTGCAATGCAGCCGCTGCGACGATATTATCTAGTGCTTGTTGGTTGCGCAGCCAATGCTGCGCAAAACTTTTACGGGGTTTCATCAGGAGTGGCCAAATATGCCTCAAGAACTTCTGTCACTATTTTAGTCATGGGACGGCGCTGCTGGACTGACTTTTCTTTGAGGAGTAGGTATACGTCGTCTGGTATACCCACCCGATGCTGACAGGAACCTTTTGCGGCCTTTTTGTAACTTCCTATCTCATAGTTAGCCGAAAACTCCCGGAGAGCATCAAAACCAACACGATGGCAAAATACTCCAAAACTCTCCTTTTCTTGGCGATTTTCCTTAAAGTAAACAAAAAGAGGCTCGAAAAATGTCTCCAAATTTTCTACTGGCATTTTATCTTCATAGGGTTGTGCCAGTTGAGTTTGATTGGGGGAACCTCCCAGCCAAATTTGATATTTTCCTGGCATACTGCCCACGAAACCCAATTCTGCCATATAGGGGCGAGCGCAACCATTGGGACATCCAGTCATGCGAATCACAAAATGCTCCTTTTTCATTCCCAGACTTGCTAATAAAACCTCCAAGCGCTTGAGTAGGGAAGGCAGCACCCTTTCCGACTCCGTTATAGCTAAACCACAAGTAGGGAGGGCGGGACAAGCCATGGCTGTACGCACAAGACCAGGTATTTTTTTGGGGTTGGTGAAGACATTGTGTGAGTGGAGAATAGCTTCAATTGTATCTTTGTCAGGAGGCTGGATTTCAGCAAGAATCAGGTTGTGGTTGGGGGTTAGGCCCATGGGCAAATTAAATTGTCCTACTATTTTCCTCAGAGCGCTTCTGAGTTGAAAGTCACCTTCATCTTTAATGCGACCGTTTTCAATAGAAATACCCAGAAATAGCTTGCCATCTCCCTGTTTCTGCCAACCCAGATAATCTTCATATTGCCAAGACGGCAGGGGTTTGAAGGGAGCGATAGTTTTGCCAAAATAACTTTCTACCTGGTGCAAGAACTTTTCTACCCCCCAGTCTTGCAGGAGATATTTCATCCGAGCGTGACGGCGGTTGTGGCGATCGCCATAGTCTCGTTGGGTAGCCACAATAGCCTTGAGAAGGTCATATATATCTTCTTTTTCCACATAACCGATTTCATCTGCCATGCGAGCAAAAGTCTCTTCTTTATTGTGGGTGCGACCCATACCGCCCCCAGCGAGGACGTTAAATCCCGTTAATTCTCCCTTTTTGTCCACTATAACAACTAAACTGACATCGTGGGTGTAGACATCAACAGAGTTATCTCCGGGAACGGTGACGCAAATTTTGAATTTACGGGGCATATAATGGGTGCCGTAAATTGGTTCTTCTTGATCTGGGAAAATGGTCCCGTTACCGTTGCGACTTCGAGCGGCTTTTACTTCCGGATCTTCTTCGGCGCTGATAGCTTTTTCCCCATTCAACCAAATTTCATAGTAAGCTCCTGTTTGGGGAGTGAGCAGATCTGCTACCTTATTGGCATACTCCCTCGCTATGCCATATTCAGGGCGATTTTTGTAGGGAGCAGGGGGAGCCATCACATTGCGATTCAGATCACCGCAAGCTCCTAAAGTAGAACCCATACTCTTAACAATAGCAGCAATAGTGGCTTGGAGATTTTTTTTCAAGACGCCGTGAATTTGAAAACCCTGACGGGTTGTAACTCTGAGAGTCTCGTTGCCATATTCTGTTGCCAATCTATCCAGAGTGAGGTATAGTTGAGGCGGGATAAATCCTCCCGGGGAGCGAGTGCGCAACATGAATTGGTAGTCTTTTTCTTGCCCCTTGATCCGATTATCTCGGTTATCTTGCTGATAAGAGCCATGAAATTTGAGGACTTGGATCGCCTCTTCAGTAAAATGAGTAGTATCCTGGTGTAATTCCGTAGCTAGGGGTTCCCGCAAATAGTTACTGCGTTCCTTGATCCCTTCTAGTTTGGAAACCTTGGAAGTAGGGGTAGGGGTTGCTTGAGTTTGTACCATCTATTTAAATCCTGACAAGGTGCGGAAGTTCGATCGTATTGTATCTTATCCAATCCCCTCTCGATCCGCAAAAGCGCTATAATTCTTCTGCCTTGTAGGTATAGAAGTTGTAAAATACCCCCACTGTCTCGAAATGGTAACTGGGTAAAGAAGGATGAAGGGATAGATCGGTAGAATAGATGCTGAAGAACAGGAAATTCTGGCGTTCCGTTCCCTGGGAGATAATTCCTCCCATTTGAGGACGCAACCTCGCAACCATTGCATGGCACGCACCCTTCAAAGCTCCTACCTGGCTACACCCCTTTTCTTTCAACTCAAGGTTGAGCTTCTCCACAGCGTACTCTTGATAAGCAGTTGACCCCGGATTCGTCAAAATCATCCCAGCGACTGATGCTGTTAATACCGTCCCAACCAATGCTAGTCCTAATTTCTGGGTTTTCATGGTCCTCAGTTTTCACCCCTCAAAAACTTTCTTCGAGATTAACCGAGAAAATACTTGTCAACTTGAGAAAAAGATGTTATCTTAGAAAAAGTGAGCAGTATGGCGAGCGTAGCCAAGTGGTTAAGGCAGTGGGTTGTGGTCCCACCATTCGCGGGTTCGATTCCCGTCGTTCGCCCTCATGGGATAGGGTGATTTGGGACAGTGTACGAGAACCGCTCCCAAGCTCCCAAGCTCCCTTACTACCATTTTAAATAGGGGGTTGACACACAGTGGTTGATTTGCTACCATTAATTAACAAACGCTCACAAACATGCCATGCCCTATGTCCCGACGCGAATAGCATCCAAAGAACTTGG
>JACONB010000216.1:0-4146 GCA_014323965.1 Prochloron sp. SP5CPC1
ATCAAAGAGGCGATCGCTGCTGGAAAACCTTTTTTGGGCATTTGCGTAGGAATGCAAATTCTTTTTGACAGTTCTGAGGAAGGGAAGGAACCGGGTTTGGGCATTATTCCAGGGAAAGTGCGCCGTTTCAGTTCCGAGTCCAATGTAACTATTCCCCATATGGGTTGGAATAAATTAGAGTTTACTCAATCAAATTTACCTTTATGGGAGCAATTATCTCCTTCTCCTTACGTTTATTTCGTCCATAGTTATTATGTGGATCCGGCGGAAGAGTCAGTGAAAGCAGCAACTGTAACTCACGGGAGTCAAGAAGTGACAGCTGCTATTGCCCGTGATAACCTCATGGCAGTACAATTTCACCCAGAAAAGTCATCTAATAATGGTTTGCAAATCCTCTCTAATTTTGTCAGTTTGGTCCATGGTCGCGCAAAGACGCAAAGTCCGCGAAGGAATTAAGGGAGACGGTGCTGTCCCGCAGCAGGGGTGTAATTGCGTCACGCAAAGACGCAAAGCCCGCGAAGGAATTAAGAGAGACGGTGCTATTTCGCAGCAGGGGTAGAATTGCGTCACGCAGTGCGCCTTAGCGCCTTTGCGCGAGTTCCATGGGAAGGAATGAGAATATATGGAAATAGGCAAATAAAAACTCTGCCGGGAAAGAAAACTCGACCCACCACTGCAAGAGTCCGCGAGGCATTATTTAATATTTGGCAGGGACGGATAGAAGGGTGTCGTTGGTTAGATTTGTGTGCTGGGAGTGGTTCCATGGGAGCCGAAGCTTTGTGTCGAGGAGCTGCTGCGGTGACGGGAATTGAAAAAAACCCCCGCGCTTGCGCTATTATTAAAGACAATTGGCAACGGGTGGTAGGAGAAGGACAAAGTTTTACCATACTGCGCTCAGATTTAGTTAAGCATTTAAAAAGTATGGAAAGACAAGAGTTTGACCGGATCTATTTCGACCCTCCTTATAATAGTGGCTTGTATGGACCAGTGTTAGAGGCTATATCTGATGCTGGTTTACTCGCTTCGGGGGGAGAAATAGCTGTGGAAGGCGGTCGCTCTCTTTGGGTGCCCCTGTCCATTCCTAGACTGGAAATCTGTAGAGAAAAAGTCTATGGAAATACTATACTTACTTTTTATTGTTAATAATATTAAATAGTTGCTGAAACCTACTTTTCCAGGTGTGGTCTCGTAATGCCCTTTGATATCCTGCTTCCCGCAATTTTTCCGCCTCATGAGGATGATTTAAATAGAATTTAGTCTTATCTACTAACTCTTCCTTGCTCTTATAAGTATCGATTTCCTTTCCCAGTTGGTAAAATTCGCCAATTTCCTCCGTGTATCCTGTTAGATAGCAAGTGCGGCACACGGGAGCTTCAAAGTCTCTTAACCGCACGTGGGGAATCAGTTGTGAACCCGTCCGTCCATCTGCCCAAACATTGCTAAAATTGAGGATAACCTCATATTGAGCAAACACAGCACAAATTTGTTGAAAAGGAATCACTCCTTCGGCGAAAGGCAAGAACAGGGGAGACAGGGTGCTGGTTGTTTGGTGATACCGAATCTGTTGCCAAGTGCGAGCTAACCCTCCCAAAATGCCCTGTGCTTGAATATTATCGCCAATCCTTTGCAGGTAACTCGCTCTACTTCCCGGTACTAACTGTTTTCTGCCCAGGTATTCTCCAACGGGAGTAGCAGTATTTTTCACACCAGATGTGGAATTAGCCTCGCCCCAACCGGGACCATAAATGTCTACGGGCACTCCAGCTTTCACAATAGCAGCCATATGGCGATCGCGATCGCCATAGCGTTGCCCCACAAAACAAGCCTCCCTCTCACGGTTCTGGTGGAATAGGGGATGACAGATAGTGGGATCTGCTCCCATTTGTACCCACACAGGGTTCGCTCCTACTGCCAAATACAAATCCCGGGCGTTTTGTTCGGCGTGCCAAGCAAAATTTACCTTAGCAGCAATATCCGCAACAAGGGGAAATTGATAAATACTATTGCAGTAAAAATTCACTGTGGGGATACCCAGACGATGAATTGCCTCCAATCCATCGGGGTCAAAATGGGTATTATAGAAGTAGCTGAGAAACAAGTCTACGGGTTTTTCCTTGTGCTGCTGCCTCACTTCAGCGATAATTTGGGCTGTAATTTTGCTTCTTGCTTCTAATTCTTGAGCCGTGAAGTCCCCAGGAATGGACATGAAGCCACTAACAGGCAGTAAATCAACTTGTGATCCAATAATCTCATGACCCAGTTGCTGGATAGCTGGGTAAAAATTACCACTCCAAAGTCCGCCGTAGTAATACTTGGGGTCAATTGAGTGACGGACGGCTGTAAAAATACGCATTAATTATTTAATTTCTGTAAACTAGCATCTATGGGCAAATGCATCAATATAGGGTTATCGACGGCGTAGTTCCCGAACTTGAAATTGAGCATTCATTAGAGATTGACTAAGTTTCTGCCAAACCTCTTCTCCACCATGACTTTCAAAAAAGATAGCACACTTGTGCGGCAAGTAAGGAATTATCGCTGGGAGCAACCTAGCTTCCTCCCCCTCAATATCAACTTTCAGAAGCAGGCCAGATGAATTAAGTTCTTGGAGGAACTTCGGAAAGTCAATTGTTCTTACTCGGCAGCCGTCCTTATTTTTCAACTCATCTTTTGCCAAAGCACCTGTATTGCTATAGTCAGCCTGGAACCAACTTTCACCCTCTTCCACTGAGACAGCAGCTTCTACGAAAAAGACCTTCAACTGATTAAGTTTTAGTTGGTCTTCCATGCAGCTTGCATTTTCAGGATTTGGCTCGAAGGCAGTTATTTCAGCTTTTGGATAAGTCTGGGTTGCTAACAAGGAAAAAAGACCAATATGAGCGCCACAGTCTAAGACAACTTCTGGTTCAAAGGGAACGAGTTTGAAATCATAATAGTTTGTCAGTATAACTTCTTCAAAGGAGATTAGATGACCTAGATACCTTGGGTTTAACTGAATTTGTATGTCTGACCAAAGGCAAGGTCTACCAATCATTGTGGGAAAGAGCTGCCGACCGATCCGGAAAATCAAGTCGGAAGAGTTAAATGGATGCCCTCGGGCAAATCCTAAAATTGCCATCTTAGCCGACTCAATTGGAGACGAAGCTAGTTGAGCAAAGGAGATAATTTGACCAATACGATTGTTATTAAGCATGGCTAGTTTCTTTACTCAAATCGAGGTAATTGATAATTAGGCTGTCGAATATCCTCGAAGCCATTTGTTCTTCTTCATGGGCAAATTCTATGGTAAAACTTCTGTGTTACTGCTGCGTGAGAGAAATATTCCTGACCTTTAGTGGAAGCATGAGCACCTAAACGAGAGCGATATGCTGGATCTTGGCACAACCTTTCCACTGCCATAGTCAACTCCTGTGTATCTTCCTGATCCACGACCTCAGCCACCCCAGGATTTTCCCTTGCCCAGCGCACTGCGGAGCAATAGGGCGGTCCGAAAATTAGCAATGGTAAGCCGGTGGCTGTGTAATCTGTCAATTTACTAGGAAAGCTGAGGGACATATGTTCACGCCATTTTACCTCAAAAGTCATGGGCACAAATAAGAAGTCTGCTTCCCTGACGAGGGTACTTATTAACTCCGACTCGGGAATAAAAGAACGAACAGTAACGTTACTTCTTTGCAGGCCATGTTTTTCTATGACAGCCCCCGTTAGTGAAGAGTAAATAATCAAACTACAGCCAAAATTTTCCAATACCGAAGCAAGAGTTGCTAAAGCTGTGAGATATCCCTTAAGGTGGAGAGAGCCAGCATAGACAAAAACAAGAGAGTTAGAGCTGCTTTTTAGCTTACCTGGGTGTTTTTCCGTTGAAACCTCCTCTCCTCTGGAAGGATACAAGACACTTCCTGTCACACCATAGCGCTTTTGATATTTTTCCATCATATAAGGAGATACGCAAAACCGGGACGTAGCTTGTCTATAGACATCTCCCAATCGTTGATTCGCCCTAGCTTTTAACCACGGTACTACGGGACACAAAGATGGCCAATCATCATGGACAATTAAATGGAGGGGTATTTGGTAACGCTCTGCCAACGCTGCTGCTGTGAGCCAGGAAAACCTGTGGGCAACGGTAAAAATTGCTTCTGGCTG
>JACONB010000216.1:4202-7129 GCA_014323965.1 Prochloron sp. SP5CPC1
TGCTTCTGGCTGGAATTGCTCAAAAATTTGAACCAATTTTCGGGGTATGCTGCTCCCTCTTAAAAAGAGATAGGATCTATAAGCAGAAGTAAAACGAGTGTTTAGTAATCGCTTTACTCCCACAAAGATGGTGTCATAGGAGACATAAGGTAGTCGGTGGTTGGGGTTGTAGGAAGAAGAAAGGTTGCCCTCCACAATTCTGAGGTGGGAGGGGGGATATTTTTGCAGCAAGCGATAGAGCAATGCAGCACCAGCTACAGTAGATTGAACTGGCACATCCCCAATATAAAGCAGACGGGGTAAATTAGGTGTTTTCATTTTCTCTAAGGTATCTCCGCGTCTCTGTGCCTCTGGGTGAAACATTATAAACGTTCTTGCCAACTTTCGTAAATAGCTCCAAAAATGTCCTCCAAAGATTGGCTAATGCTCCAAGAGGGATAATGAGCCTTCATTTTCCTCAAATCACTAATATAACAAATGTGATCCCCTTCCCGATTCTTGTCTACATATTCTGTGACCATTTTTTTCCCAGACAGAGCACTAATGCGCTCAAAAGCTTCTAAAATAGAACAACTATTCTTTCTACCTCCCCCCAGATTATATACTTCCCCGGAGCGAGGATTTTCCCAGAAAGCGGCAATAAACCTGGCCACATCCACGGAATGAATGTTATCCCGAACCTGCTTACCTTTGTAGCCATAAATACGGTAGAGTTTTCCTTGCAGATTACATTTAATGAGGTAACTGAGGAAACCGTGCAGCTCCACTCCACTGTGGTGGGGACCGGTTAAACAACCCCCTCGCAAACAGCAGGTCTTCATGCCAAAGTAACGCCCGTATTCCTGTACCATGATATCCGCTGCCACCTTGGAAGCCCCAAAGAGACTGTGTTTGCTTTGGTCGATGGGAAAATGTTCTCCAATACCATCCTCATAAGCAGGATCATCGTATTCCCAACGGAGATCTAACTCCTTCAGGGGGATGGTGTTGGGGCGATCGCCATAGACTTTATTGGTACTCATATGGACGAAACCGGTTTCGGGAACGTGGTGGCGGGCAGCTTCTAGCAAGTTGAGGGTTCCCACAGCATTCACATCAAAGTCGTCAAAAGGTCGAGACGCTGCCAAGTCGTGACTGGGTTGGGCAGCAGTGTGTACCACCATCCATGCAGGTGAGAACGTCCTGACGATGGCGAATATCCAGTTCTTGGTGATGGAATAGTTTGTGGGTATCCAAGAGGTTCTGCTGTCGCCAACGAGTATCCCCCCCAGGACCGAAAAAGTCAGCCCGCATGTTATTATCAATGCCATAAACTTCCCAACCCTGTTGGCAGAAGTAATCTACCACTTCTGAACCAATTAAACCGGAAGACCCGGTAACTAACAGTTTTTTCATTCGACCTATCCTTATCTATAAATTAAGACCAAATATAATTTGGTGACATTAAGGAAACTTATATTCCTGAATTTGCCAATAACTTTCTGGTATTTCTGGATTTTGCCGCCATATGCTCTTCCCTGTAAAGTACCCAACTGCTCGCACAATCTTTCTGATTTTTGGTATTCTGTAAAGCCTGGAGCGCAAAAGCAAATCTCTTCCATAGTTAGGTCGCCAACCTAATGCTTCTCGAAACTCAGCCAGAGCTTGTTTCACTTCTTCACTATATTGAGGCTGACGACTTTGCTGGTTATACCGGAGAACCTAAACCTCCCATTTTATTTCTTGCTCATGCATTTTGGCAAAAGAAGCTTTCTGAAATAATCTTATCTGTGTTAAGGTTACTCCAGCCGGGTTTTGTACATGGAGGAAGATTACTGTTTTCTCGTCTCTCATCTCACACTCCGCGAAGTAATCCATTCTAGCTTAGGGGAGATAATACCCCAGCTCTTCCTTGATATCTCAATATTTTTGATGTCAAAAAAGATTATATTTTCTATCTTAGCTAGAAGTTTTATTCTCGGTATTCCAGCATGAAGTGTAATTAAAAAGCGCTCGGCATTCAATAACCCCCCGGTAATTTTGCATTGAGCAATAAAACTACCCACCTCTTTCCTCTCATCATCTTCCTTGTCTACTTCAAAAGATCTCAAAACCGGGACTCCTTCTCCTGTAGTAATATTTATTCCTACCATACATAAAGGTAATGGTCGGAATATTTCATACTCAATTTCTATATTAAATGACTCTCTAGAATTAATTACATTAGTTATCTCCCCTTGGCTATTTCGGATCCGAACAGCTTTGAATTTAAACTCCTTTACCCCAGGGTTGGCGATTCCTTGTTCCCAAATACATTCACCACTGCTTTGTATCTCATTGGTGAGATAGAGGGAGATAATCTCATCCCGAGTACCTGCCATTCGTACATTTCCCTGCTCCAACCAGATTATATTATGGCACAAGTTATTAACAGCTGTCATATTATGACTGACAAAGAAAATGGTCCGTCCCTCTTTCTCGGCAACATCATTCATTTTCCCCAAACACTTCTTCTGAAAAGCTGCGTCCCCCACTGTCAAAACTTCATCTACTATTAAAATATCCGGTTCCAAATGAGCTGCCACTGCAAAAGCTAACCGGACGGACATACCGGAAGAATAGCGTTTTACCGGTGTATCTAGGAACTTTTCTACCTCTGCAAAAGTGACAATTTCATCGAATTTCTCTTTAATCTCTGCTTTACTCATACCCAAGATAGCACCATTGAGGAAAATATTCTCTCTTCCGGTCAGCTCCCCATGAAACCCTGTCCCCACCTCTAATAAACTAGCAACCCTCCCTTTGACACTCACTCTCCCTCGAGTAGGTTCGGTAATGCGGCTCAAAATTTTTAAGAGGGTGGATTTACCCGCACCATTAGGTCCGATAACTCCCACTCGATCCCCCTGTTTAACCTCCAAAGACACGTCTTGGAGTGCCCAAAACTC
>JACONB010000217.1 GCA_014323965.1 Prochloron sp. SP5CPC1
GTGTTTCATCACCCTGTACAGGGGTTTGGTTTGAATTAAAAGATTCACGAATCGGGAGAGTAAGTCGCCTCCTGCCCAAGATGGTTTAACTTGATTTAGATTAGGCATCAATAAATTATTTATAATAATTGAAAGACGGGTCGATGGGCATTGCCCACCCTACGCCCCTACCTCATGGTGACAAATTCTTCTGCTGAGGTAGGATGAATACCTACTGTAGCATCGAAGTCCGCTTTTTTTCCTCCCATTTTCAGGACGATCGCCACTCCTTGAATGATTTCCGCTGCGTGTTCCCCTACCATATGAGCACCCAGTACCTTATCTGTCTTGCTATCTACAATTAACTTCATCATGGTTTTTTCATCTCTACCCGTAAGGGTGTGATACAGGGGGCGAAATCGAGATTTATACACTTTAACTTCCCCATATTGGTTCCGAGCCTCGGCTTCTGTCAACCCTACTGTAGCTCCTTCTGGGGTGGTAAAGATGGCGGAGGGAATGTTATCATAGGCCATAGTACGGGATTTCCCCCCAAATTGGGTATCTGCTAAAGCACGCCCTTCGTTAATGGCTACGGGAGTAAGATTGATTCTGTCTGTACAATCCCCTACGGCAAAGATATGCTCTTGATTGGTGCGACTGTATTTATCTACCACAATAGCCCCATTTTGCACCAAAACTCCCCCATTTTCTAAAGCTAAACCTTCTAGGTTGGGGATTCTACCCGTAGCTGCTAAACTAACTGTATCCGTTGCTACTATTTGGGAGCCTGTTTTTACCTCTAAACCTCCTCTTGACTGGGTAATCTCTAAGGAGGTAATATTGGTGAGGATGCGGATACCGTGGTTTTCCATGGCTGTTTGAATTTCCGTGCGCAGATCCTCATCAAAACCGCGCAAAATCTTGTCTGAGCGAATCATGAGGGTGACTTCTGTGCCCAAACCCTGCATAATACAGGCGAATTCTACGCCAATATATCCTCCTCCCAAAATTACCATCTTTTTGGGTTGAATGGGAAGTTTAAAAATATCGTCGGAAACGATTGCGTGTTCTATACCCGGGATATTATCCGGTCTCACAGGGCGCCCTCCCACAGCAATGAGGATTTTCTCTGCTGTAATCTTTCTCTCCCCAACAGCTATACTGTGAGAGTCTATGAATTTGCCATATCCGGGAATGATTTCTACCCCAGATTTCTGTAACATGTTCTCATAAATACCGTTCAGCCGTTCTACTTCCTGATTAACCGCTAACATCATTTTTAACCAGTCTAACTTGCTGGATACAGGGTGCCAACCATAGCCCGCTGCTTCTGTAAATTGCCCAGGAAACCGGGAACTATACACCATGAGCTTTTTGGGAATACAGCCCCGATTTACACAAGTGCCTCCTAAATATCCTGATTCCCCTATTCCTACTCTAGCGCCGTAGCTTGCAGCACGTCGGGCGGCAGCAATACCCCCAGAACCCGCGCCAATGACCATCAAATCGAAATCGTAGCTCATAATTTGCTTTTAGTTACTCTCCTGGTTATGGTAGCATGAGAGTAGGGTTTCACGCAGAGACGCAGAGGCGCGGAGAGGGTGTAGGGGCGGAGCGCCTGTAATGTAACGTTTTGTCATGGGGTCTTGCATTGGCAACTTTTAGCTGCTATCCTTTAGGTGTGGGAAAATGGGCTGCCATATATATAAGTATATTTACTCATCCTACATTCTTCTCCCCCCTTTGCGCCTTTGCGCCTTTGCGCGAAACCTTCTTATATGCTGGTAAAGTTCAGATCCATCTCTCTCTTCTTATTTCTGGGATTACAATTCCATTTTCTCTCACCCGCTAGAGCTGAGGTTCCCCTGTGTGGGAGTGATATGGGGGGAAAAATTGACAAATTTATCCAGGAGGGGGGGTTGGATCGCTCTTCTTGGGGTATTTTAGTTCAAAATCTCCATTCTGAGGAGATTCTCTATTCTAGGTTGCCTCAACAATATTTCCTCCCAGCTTCTAATGCTAAAATTCTCACTACTACTGCTGCTTTATTGAAGTTTGGTGCGTATTTTCAAATTACCACCCCCATTTACACTACCGGAAATATACCTCATTTGACTTCTTTGAGGATAGTGGGAAGAGGGGATCCTAGTTTTACTACTGCTACGTTACAAGACTTAGCTACTGAATTGGAAGAAAGGGGAGTTACGAGAATTGATGAGTTAATTATAGAGGATAGTTATTTTCCCTCTGGAGGAATTAATCCTACTTGGGAATGGGAAGATGTGTATAGTTATTGGGGAGTCAGTGTTACTAGTTTGATTTTGAATGAAAATGCTGTCACTCTCACTCTCTTCCCTGGAGAATTAGGTGATCCGGTTAGGTTAGAATGGGGGGATATTATTGCCGGGAGACAGTGGGAAGTTGAGAATAAAACCGTGACTGGATCGGAAGGTACTCCCTATGGGGTAAAGATAAATCCTGGTTTTGGGGAGAGGGTTTTGCATATTACCGGGGAATTAGGAATTGACGTGGAGGAGGATATTTGGGGTTTAGCAGTACCGGATCCTGCCGGTTATTTTTTGAATACTTTCCATCGTGTTTTGTTAGAAAGAGGGATTGAGATTGGCTCTGGGGTTGTTACTCATGATCCAAGGGAACACTATGGGGTACCTTTTTTGGAAATTACTTCTCCTCCTCTGTCTTTATTGTTGCAGAAAACTAATACTGAAAGCAATAATTTATATGCAGAAACTTTGTTCCAACTTTTGGGAGGGGAAGAAGGAGTAGAGGAGGTGCTCACTGGTTTGGGCGTTGCTTCTGATAGTTATGCTTTAGTTGACGGTTCAGGGTTATCTCGTCATAACTTGCTTACCCCAAAAGGGATTGTGGATACTTTGAGATTAATAGCAGGAACCCAGGAATGGGAAGTGTTTCGGGAATCTTTACCCGTGGCTGGGGTCAGTGGTACTTTGCCAAATAGATTTATGAATACTAAACTTTTTATGCAAGCCAAGACGGGTACCTTGACGGGAGTCTCTGCTCTTTCCGGCTATTTGACCATCCCAGGAGGGGAAACTTTGGTGTTTAGTATCATGGTTAATCATTCTCCTGAGTCTGTTAGGGTTTTGAGAAGAGCGATGGATGATCTTGTTTTGCTCTTCTCTTGTTTTTAGCCGCAGATAAACGCAGATAGGATAGGATAAATATACTATTGCTTTATCTTAGTTAACAACTGCTTAGGTATATGTTTTACCGAGTCTGGATTAATTTCTATAGCCTTCTTTAGGCTCTCTATTGCATCAGTGTGCCGTCCTATATAATAGAGGATATCACCTCTATTAAACCAAGCTTCATGGCAGTCTGGTTTGAGAGCAATGGCTTTATCCCAGCTCTCTATTGCCTCAGTGTGCCGTCGGAGATTTCTTAGCATCATACCTCGACGAAGCCAAGCTTCATGGTTGTCTGGATTTGTTTGTATAGCCTTATTTAAGCTGGAAAGTGCTTCCTGGTACCGTCGGAGATTTCCCAGCACAGCGCTTCGATTTAACCAAGCTTCATGGAAGTTTGGTTCGAGTGCGATGGCTTTATCATAGTTCTCTAATGCTTCCTGGTATCGTTGGAGATTATATAGCACACTAGCTCTATTATTCCAAACTCCATGGTCCCCTTGTTCTATAGCAATAACCTTATCATAGCTGAAAAGTGCTTCTTCGTGCCGTCCGAGATTCATAAGTAGATCAGCTTTCCTATGCCAAGCTTCATGGAAGTCTGGTTTGATAGCGACGACCTTATCTAAGCTGGAAACTGCCTCTTCGCAACGTCCCTGCTCCAGAAGCAAGGCGGCTCGATGATACCAAGCTTGATGGTCCTCTGGTTTGATAGCGACAACTCTATTATAGGTGAAAAGTGCCTCTTTGTACCTTCCGAGACGACTCATGAGTACAGCAGCTATATTCTCCCAAGCTTGACAGAAGTCCGGTTTGATAGCAACAGCCCTCTTATAGCTCTCTATTGCTTCTTCGTACCGTCTGAGATTTATCAGCAAGTCACCTCGATTATACCAAGCTTGATAGTAGTTTGGTTCCATAGCAACAGCCCGATTATAGCTCCCTAGTGCATCGGTGTATCGTTGGAGTTTTTTGAGGACGT
>JACONB010000218.1 GCA_014323965.1 Prochloron sp. SP5CPC1
ACTCAAATACTTCATCATTATCTCTAATCTTGCTGGGGTCTTCAAAATCCATCAGATAGGACATCCCCGAACAACCACCCTGGCGAATACCTACCCGCAGACACAGGTCTTGTCTTTGTTGTTCTCGCAGCATGATAATGTGCTTCAGGGCAGTGGGAGTGAGTTTGATTCCTCTTTGCTGAGTTGCTTGTGCCATCTTTAACAGGTGACTCCTTAACTGTTTGGCGATGCTATTGTCTCGTTCTTCTTTATCTTAGCCATAAACGAGAGGTTTTCAACCGGGGGATAAAGGGAATCTTTGTCGGGAGCGCTAGATCGGGATCGCTCTGGACCCCCTCTATATCAACCATCCCCCCATCACCCTAATGTACCCAACTCTGCCAACTCAAAGGTACTAAGTCCCCGTATATAGTTAATCCTAATAACATAGGTTCATTTTCTGGAATCAATTTGCCTGTCAGGACGCAGCTTTCATCCTTTTGCGCCGTCGCTTCAATCGTAGCCCGAATATCAGAGGGCAAAAATTGCGGTCGATAATCTCCAGACTTCTGTTGGACGTAGTTCCAGAGGATATCCCTGATTAGCGCTTGATAGCCTTGGTTACCGGAAAGCTTCTTCAGCTTATCTTTCAGCGCTCTTTCCAATCGGATGCTGGTCACTTCCATTTCCGTCGTTGAGGATAGATGCAAGGTTCTAATCATTTTTTTCTCCAAATACTAGACATCTCGGTAATATAAGTGTAGTACAAAGTGCTTTGGACTATTGGAAAATTCAGCAATGCTCAATTACACAATTTCAACTCGCCTCAGTGCCCCTCGCCCCCAAGACCATTCGACTTTGACCACAATAGGTAGTTGATGGCTATGTAGAAGGTTATCACACAGTGATAGATTCATTTACTTGACTTGACATTTGTTACCAAATATTCCAAATTTAAGTTAAAAAATAGTAGTAAATACCTATTTCCAATATATCAAATTGTTGATATATTGGAAATATGGTGATAACCAAGCCATTTTTAGAAGTTGACCAAAGTTCAGCGCGCCAAGGCGCTAAGGCGCAAAGGGACGCAATTACACCCCAACTGCGGGATAGCACCGTCTCCCTTAATTCCTTCGCTGTCTTTGCGTCTTTGCGTGACCAAAGTTCAGCTTTAGTAAAGAGCAGCTATTTTTAGGGTAGTTGCATTGGGAGATACCCCCTCTACTAATTTATTAGTGCATTAGTTAATAAATGGTAACATTTGTTAACTAAAATGTATCGGAAGGAGAGAAGTTCTTCCACAAATAAGGGGTTTGGACCCGACCTGCAGAGCGAATACTCAGCAGCAGTTATGAAAAAACAACTAAATAGAAGCAGCGGGAGGTGCAAGCTAAAAATGCCCTGAGGAGAATAACAATGATAACCACCAGACTTTCAGCCCCCGCCTCTGAATTACTGATGCGGGGGTTTTTACCTAACAGTTTATTTGCTCGTACATATCGATGCTAAAACTTACCTACACTGAAAACGGCTTTCGCATGGAGCATTTGACTCAATCTCTGGAAGATTGGGTCAGGACCCGACTGATTCTTGCCCTACGCTCTGCTACCAGTCTGATGGTGGAGACCACCACTGCTTCTTTTTTACTCCCAGCGGATTTACCCTATCTTGAAGAGCTGGAGATAGTGGAAGACCTAGAAAATATGGAAGTAGTGATTGCTCAGACCGAGTCTGACTATGTGGAAGTCAGCTTGCAAGGAACCTGGGTAACATCAGATCCAGAAAGCGCTGAAGGCATCTTTGTTACCGCTATGAGAGCGATCGGCGAATATTTCCTCTACCAACTTTGGACTGATGCACAAAATACTATTTCTGTCCTCAGTGATTGAAAAAATATAGAGCAACGAAAAGTAGGGGCACCGTCGATGATGGTGCCCCTACTTGTGTAACCCAAGATATCTGTGGGGAGGAAAACCCCAAAAGTACTTAGAATAGTTGAGTATTCTAGATAACTTCCTCAAGACATTCCCGTCTGATAGCGCTCAAAAGTGACTGTTGTACGTCAATAAAAGCCTGAATCCTGCAAAAAATAGTTCTTTAATGGTCTCTTCTCCCTCCTGCAAATATTGACTAGCTAGAGAGAATGCCTTCAGGGCACATTGAAAATGTTCTTCTTCAACTCCTGAACCCTTATAGTTACCGTGAACAACAACCCAATACCAAGGATTGATATTCTGGCCATTCACAGTGACCTGGCGATGACCATCACTGAGATATCCATCGAATCCTTGACTCAAGGTTATCACAAAACAAATGTGATTCACACACAAAATCTTGTAATATCAATCACATAAATTTTAAAATATGCTATACAAAAGTTTATGTAATCAACAAAGTATGTAGCGTCAGCGGCTAAGGGCGCAATAATTGGATCAAATTGTAGAAGCACTCAAACGCCAAATGTAGTTCTCTCGGAGGTCACACTATTATATACACTCCGGCTAATCGGGTCTGAGATACCTAACTAAAGCTTGCAGTCCGAGACGATAACTTTCAGCCCCGAAACCACTGATTTGACCTAAGGCAACTGGTGCAATATAGGAATGATGGCGGAAGGTCTCCCGCCCATAAATATTGCTCAAATGTACCTCAACTGTAGGTACCTTTACTGCTGCGATCGCGTCTCTAATAGCTATACTGGTGTGAGTATAAGCCCCTGGATTAATCAAAATCCCTTGATAATCAGCCGCTGCTTGATGAATGGCATCGACGAGTACTCCTTCGTGGTTGGACTGCAAGGTAGAGACTTTGGTCTGGAGTTTGCCCGCTTCCAACTCTAAGAGAGAATTAATATCCTCCAGGGTTAGAGCACCGTAAATATCTGGTTCTCGCCCCCCGAGAAGATTTAAATTAGGGCCGTGCAAGACCAAGACACTTAAATTGGGCAAAACTCCATCAGCCATGACAGCATTTCCATAAAATTAGCGGCGTTGACGATGGTCAACAGGAATGGGAATTAGCTCTGGTTCTGGTTCAGCTTCCGGTCCTAAAAGAGATTCCACGAGCTTCTCAACCCATTCTTTAACCTTTTCCCACACTTTTTCTAAATAATCCATTGAATAAACCGCTCCCACGAGACAGTGTATTTTTTATTTGAACCTTATCTTTATATTAACCCAAACTCACTAGTTTTGGGTGCAGAATGGGAATCATTAGATATTTTTATAGGCTACTTGCTTGCGCCGCAGTCGATCTAAAGCATTACAGGCACTCTCAAAACGAATAGATCTACGACCCCGTTCTTGACCAAAACGATACTCAAAAGTCTCTGCGGTTCCATCTGGGGCGGCTAAACCAATATAGACTAAGCCTACTGGTTTAGAGTCCGTCCCTCCCTCTGGACCGGCAATGCCAGTAATGCTCAATGCCCAATGGCTGAGGGTCTGCTTTTGCACCGACTTAGCCATTTGGCGGGCAACTGGGGCACTGACGGCTCCGAATTGCTCTAAATCTTCTGCCCTGACACCTAAAAGAGCAATTTTCAATTGGTTGGAGTAAGCAATAACCCCTCCCAGGAAATAGTCGGAACTGCCGGGAGTAGCCGTGAGCATTTCCCCCAAGCCTCCTCCAGTACAAGACTCTGCCACGCTTACAGTTTCCCCTTCCTGCCGCAATAATTCCCCCACTACCTTTGGAAGAGTATCCTCGTCAGCGCCAAAATAATCCAGTCCGGCTATTTCAATAAGCTGTTGGGCTACAGGTTCAATTAAGGCGATGGCATCAGTTTCAGAAGCTGCTTTGGCAGACAAGCGCAATCTCACTTCTCCTTTTGAAGCATAGGGAGCAACGGTGGGATTAGTTGAAGTAAAAAACTCATCTACTTTCGCCGCTAAGGCTGACTCCCCAATGCCGCGAAATCGTAACATGCGGCTGTAAATAATTTCTTGACCCCAACCTTTACTTTTAAGATAGGGAACGGCTGTTTCTTCCCACATAGGCTTCATTTCCCCAGGTACGCCGGGAAAGGTAAGAATAGTTAAATCCGGGGTAACTTGCCAAATGATACCGGGTGCTGTTCCGGTTGGGTTGGGCAACACTTCCGCTCCCTGGGGAATATAGCTCTGTT
>JACONB010000219.1 GCA_014323965.1 Prochloron sp. SP5CPC1
TCCAACAAATATTATGCAAGAAAAACCTAGAATACGTAGTTCCTGGGGATTCACCATCGCCGCTACCGCCGTAGTCGTGTTAGCTGCTGGCGGCGGAATGACTTGGTGGGCTTTTAAATCCCTCTTTACTCCAGAAAAAAACAATATTGCCATAATAAATCCAGAAGTACAATCAACTGGCAAATCAGTGTCAGATAAAGTACAGGCTTTGACTTATTGGCTCGATCCCAATGCCAGCGATGTTAAACTAATTGCCAGTCCAGTCACAATTGAAAAGTCTGCTGACAAACAAGAAATTCTCGCCAGTGCATTTCAGCGTCTCTTGGCAGATACCAATGGGGATTATAATAGCACCATTCCCCAAGGCACGAAATTACTAGGAGTAACTGTAGAGACAGACGGGGTTCATGTCAATTTATCCGCCAAATTCAAAGAAGGTGGCGGTAGTACTTCCATGGTAGGACGTTTGGGCCAGATTATTTACACCGCTACCAGTTTAAACCCCAGAGCTCCCGTTTGGCTTGATGTTGAAGGAGAAGCACTTCCGGTTTTGGGTGGTGAAGGAATTGTACTACAACAACCCATGACCCGGGAATACTTTGAAGCCAATTTCCTGCCTTAATTAGTCGTAGTCTTCGGTATGCCCTACCGAAGGCGACTACCAATTACCCGCGCCAAGGCTAAGGGGCGCAAAGAAACACAATTATACTCCTGCTACGATATAAATACCTAGTTGACAATCCTTCGCTGTCTTTGCGTCTTTGCGTGCTCGCGCCAAGGCGCAAAGGCGCAAAGGGACGCAATTACACTCCAACTGCCCGATAGCACCTTCTCCCTTAATTCCTTTCCTCCTGCGGTATAGCACCGTCTCTTCCCCATCCTTCGCGTACTTTGCGTCTTTGCGTGACCAAATTTAAGCCAAAATAGTAGTAAATACTCATTGTTAAAATACCAATAATTGGGTATATTAGGAATATGGCGATAACCAAGTCATTTTCCGGAACCGAATTCGAGTCGGTCTCAATAAAGAGCGGTCACTTTCTAAGTGACTGCATTGGGAGATACCCCCTCTACTAATATAAATTAGTAGTGCATTAGTTAATTTTTGTTAACTAAAATGTATCGGCATCTAGCTAGAACTGAAAACTGAGTCCGACTCGGACGCTGGTGCCGGGTTGAGCGCGGCGATCCCGTCGTTGCTCGAACAAATCGTCCTCTGTATTTAGGAACCGCACATCGCTATACCGGAAGTACTCGGTATCGAAGATATTGAACACGCTGATGTTAAATCGAAGGTTGGGTGTGATGTTGACGTAACCCAGAAGATCCACAAGGATATAAGCATCGGGGATAAAGCCCGTACCATCTACGAAGTCATTGCCACGGGCTTCGCCCACAAAGGTACCCAGCAGTTCTGCACCCCAACGATTTTCTGGTGCCTGATATCGGAAGCCTACAACCGCTTCAAATGGATCCACACTGGCAAGGGGCTGATCATCGGTGAGATTATCCCCGATTGTCCAACCAATACTTGTTATGAGACTTAAACCATCAGATCCAGAGCTAAAGCGGTACTCTCCCGTTGCTTCCAGCCCATAGGTCCGAGCCTTGCCAATATTACGGGTCTGAAAGAGTAAGAAGTCTCGACCATTGATTGGTGTGGTACCGACTTGTTGGAATTCAATAAAGTTGTCGTAGTCGTTGTAAAAACCCACCAAGCTGAAGTTAAAGCGCCCTGTATCCCCTCGAATACCAGCTTCAAAACTGTTGCTACTCTCTGCTTCTAGGTCTGGATTAGGCAGTGTGGTGTAACCAAAGATTTGGTTGGAGAAACCGCTATTGATTTCACTGTACAGGGGAGCACGGAACCCACGGGAGTAGCGACCAAACAGACTGATCTGATCGCTTGCACGATAGAGAATTCCAATGCTCGGAGAAAAGAAAGAGCCATTAAAGTCAGCCGCCTGGGCTCCATTTCGTCCAAAGTCCTCGTCAGGAGAGGTTTTTAAGTCATAGTAGTCGAACCGCAAACCGGGAATGAGCGCCCAGCGATTCCCCCCAAATTCAATCTCATCCTGGACATAGACGCCAAGGCGAAAGGTATTCGTATCAGGGAAATCCTTCAATGGGAAATCATCTGGAATAGCCCTAGTGGTTTCGACCCCAGTATTCAGATTCGTCTGCACCCGTTGGCGAGGTCTGGAGTTGAAGGTTGTAGATACATCAACACCATAGGTTACCTGGTGAGATGTGCTACCGATATTGAAATCACTGCGGAACAGAACATCTCCGCCAACAACTTCCTCATTGAATGAGTTGTTGCTGACCCGTTGAGCTGGGAAAGTAGCTGGGGGACCTGGCCGGCTAAAATCAAAGCCCAGTAAGTCTCTCCTATTTTCCTCAGTGGTTTTGGCATCTTGCCAGTAGAAACGAGTACGGGCAAAGTTGAGGAAGTTGTTACTGTCTTTGTTATCGTAGGTGTAATCAATATTAAACCGGGTGCGCTGAGTCTCAATCTCCTCGGTGTAGAAACTGGTTGTACTGCTAATGAGAGGTAAATTCACGGATGCTGTGGTGAAGTCTACGGTGTCATCGAAAACCTCCCCCGTGAGATTAATTGAGCTGGTCTCTGTCAAGTTGTAAACCAGTTTGCCTAGAAATGAGTTTCGTTCCGATACCTGGTTATCCATAACGTTGTCAATGGAAAACCCGTCACGACGGGTAAAAGATAGGAGCAAATCAACATCCCCAATCCGCAGAGCTTGGATCGCTGTATTGGTGAAGCCTTCATTTTCGGAACTGTACCCTGAAGAAACTTCACTGTAAGAATTTTTACCAATTGCATCCAGCAGATCCCCTGGAGCGAGGGTGAGGTAGCTAACCACTCCCCCTAATGCTTCGCTTCCGTAGACTGCTGAAGCTGGTCCTCGAATAATTTCCAGACGTTGTAGGGTTTCTGTGTCGAAGTAGTCTCGGCCAATGTTGAAGCCTTGAGCAATGTTGAACCGATTACCAAACTGGAACGCTGTGGGGAGGCGAATACCATCTACCTGAATGAGTACCCGATTGCCACCAACTCCACGAATATTGAAATCCTGCAGTCCAAACTGGAGATTATTGCTCACGGAAATACCAGGCTCATAGCGAATGAGGTCGTCGATTTCTCGTACCTGTTGTCCCTCGATTTGCTCTCGTTCAATAACGGAGATCGCAGCAGTTGAGTCTATTAAGGAGCGCTCGGTTCGCGTTCCAGTCACTACGATGACAATGTCGGCGTCTTCATCAGCCGGATCGACCTTGGAAAATTGTTCGCAGACTGGGTCTATGGATTGAGGCGTTTGACCTTCCGCTTCTGCCCTTGCCGCTTCCGCCAGTGCCTTTTCGCAAGCTTCCCGCAGTTTTTCCAAATCTTGGTCTGGTGGAACCTGTTGCGTTACTTCAGTTCCGGTGGACTGGATGGGGGTAGGTTGGGCGATGGCCGTACCTGCTGATAGAAGCAGGATTGAAAACAGTAGCATTAAATTGTGTACGCTATATTTTGTAAGCATGGTTTTTTTACTTAAATAAAGTAACAAATGGACTATTCGTGATAATTGGGGATGGTTCCGATGTTGTGTCCAAACCATGACTATCGAAAATTTATGTCAAAAGAGCCTTTTCAGATGCACGTGGCGGACTAGGACTGATGGGAATAACCTGCAATCCATGAACAGTTTTCAACAGCTCTGCCTGGATACCAAACACATCGGCAATATTGTTCGGAGTCAGTACTTCGACAACCGCTCCAATGTCATGAATTTTCCCTGTGAGTAAGAGAGCAAGGCGATCGCTGTACCTCGCTGCCAAATTTAGATCGTGCAGGACCGTGATTACGGTGAGATTTTGGTCCTGTTTAAGCGCCTGAAGTAGATCCAGGAATTGCAACTGGTAACGCAAATCTAGGTAGGTTGTTGGCTCATCCAGCAGCAGCACTCTGGGGGTTTGAGCTAATGCCAGAGCTAAGAATGCACGTTGCCGTTCGCCACCGGACAACTCCGTAATGGGGCGCTCGGCGAAGTCCTCAAGCTGGGTTGCTGTCAGCGCATGGGCAATGTGGGCAAGGTC
>JACONB010000220.1 GCA_014323965.1 Prochloron sp. SP5CPC1
ACGGGTAAACTCTGCACTCCCTCCATTTCTTTTCTTTTTAAATCGAGGGTATCGAGCGCGCTTTGCCCAAAAATTGGCAAAAGCTGTCTGTAAGTGTCTCAATGCTTGCTGAAGAGGAACGCTGCTTACCTCGTTCAGGAATTCCAAATCCCTTTGTTTTTTCCATTGGGTCAACATAGAGGATGTTTGCGCGTATCCAATCCGTTCCTGCCTCTCGTACCAACCTTCTGTTCTCGCTGCCAGTGCTTTGTTATAGACCAATCGGGCACAGCCCAAGGTGCGGCGTAAGAGCTGCTCTTGTTCTGCATCCGGGTAGAATCTATACCGATAGGCGCGTTGTACCATCTATGCGAGGGGGTTTTGAAGTACTTTTATATATTACCGCGTATTTTGTGAGAAGTCAAGAGGAATTTTCTCGTTGCGGCGCGCTATCCATCCCCACCCCGTAAAACGCTTTCATATCGCGTTTTACTGAGGGTGGGGTCTCCCGCGCGTTTGATGAGATAGGGATCTTTGTTTGGACAGAACGGCACAATGCTGATATATAGCAAGCGCCAAGGCGGTTAGGACACGTTCAGATGACGAAAAACTCAAACAAAACCTTATAAAACAAGGCTTTTCACGAACCTAGACCCTGCGACCTTCCTAGACCTAGCCTCTAGATCCTAGACCCGCGTTTGGGCGCTATATATTGGTGTTTTCTACACTATTTCTGATAAAGTCTAATAATTGATCGCGGTAGCAGGAGCGCAACTATAAATATGAGCCAAAGCAAATTCACAGAAACCGATACCGAAGCGTTTTACGATGCCGAAGACAGCCTCTACCGCAGTTTTTGGGACTCAGAGGGCAGTCTTCACTGGGGTTATTTTCTGGACTTGACTGCCACCCCTCTTGAAGAGTTCATTCCCGCCTGCCAGCGTTGGAATGAATATATGCTAGACAAAAGCGGAATTACAGCCTCCTCTCGGGTTCTAGATCTTGGCTGTGGTAATGGCAATACCGCTGTTTGGCTAGCTGAAAAGACGGGTTGTGAAGTAACGGGCATCGATCTAAGTAATGTTCGCATCAGTAATGCTCTAGCGAAAGCTCAAGACTATCCATCCTTGCGCCTGCAATTTCAAAAAGCATCGGCGACTAACCTGCTTTTTGAAGAGGGAACTTTCACCCACGTCTGGAGCCAAGCAACTCTCTATCACATCCATCAACGGGAGTTGGCTTTGAGGGAAATTTATCGAGTTCTTCGAGAAGGCGGTATCTTTCTATTTGACGATTTAGTAACGCCAACAAAGCAGATTAGCCAACAAGCCCGCAAATACGTTTACGATCGCCTGTTATTTGAACCAACCTACAGCCACTCCGACTATATCGATGTCTTGAGTCAGCTAGGCTTGATGGTATTGCAATCAAAGGATTTAAGCCAACATCTCCATAAAAGCTACGAATTACTCTCCCAGTTAGCGAAGCCGCAATATCCAGATTTGAGTGCAGCTTACGATAAAATGTGCGAAGCAATTTCAGCGGGGGAATTATCCTGGAGTTTCTTTTTTGGCGAAAAAGTCAGCTCCCTGCGGGCGCGCCTTTCCTGGATCTACGAAACCAACGATCCTGAAAAGTTGGAGGATAAATACGATGCTTGGTCTCGCATTTATGATGCTGAATTAGATGGACCCTATCGTATCAGTCCCATTAAGTCAGCTCGCGCCTTAGCCAAAATACTGCCCAATCAAGATGCTAGCATTCTAGATGCCGGAGCTGGTACGGGGATGGTAGGAGAGGCTTTAGCAGAACTGGGATATACCAATCTTACTGCCATTGACCTCTCAGAAGAGATGCTAGAAGTTGCTCGCAAAAAGCAAGTTTACAAAGCTTTGTATCAAGACAACTTAGAAGCACCGCTCAATTGTTTCACTCCTGACGGATTTGATGCTATCATCGCTGTGGGCGTTTTTACCTTTGGTCATGCTCCCCCGGAAGCTTTGCACAATTTAGACCCTCTGTTAAAATCAGGCGGGTACTTTGTGCTGACCGTGCGGGTGGATTACCACGACAATAACAAGGCTTTACATGAGGTACTAAAGGAACTATCTTGGAGTTTAATTAGCCGAGAAGAATTCACAATCTTTGAAACAGAATCAATGTATGCTATTGTTTTCCAAAAGAACTAATTTGACCTTGGCCAAACAAACTGAAGTTAGGAGAAAACAGAGACAATGGGGACAATAAAGCTTATGCACGCCAAGCTGCATCGCGTCTGCGTAACTGAAGCCAATCGCCACTATGTAGGCAGCATCACTATCGACCGGAATCTCCTGGAAAAAGTGGGAATTCTGCCTCTAGAAGAAGTAGAAATTGTCAACATTGAGAATGGGAATCGCTGGAATACTTATGTGCTGCCAGGAGAGGCGGGAAGCGGACAGATTTGTCCCAATGGAGGTGGTGCCCTATTGTGCCAACCTGGAGATATATTAATTGTTTGGGCAAACGAACATTGCCATCGCTCTGAAGTCATGAGTACCGGACACCGAGCCAGAGTATTGATCGCAGACGAAAATAACCACCCTCAGGAAGTTTTCTACCAAACTCTCACGCCTAATGGGGAGACATTGGACTACAATGGCTATGAAACGGCGAACGGCAAGCAACTGGCAAGTTCCGAAGTCATGGTAGGGGTTTGAAATCGGGATCGATGGAACCCGAAAAATTGAATCAGAGTTGGGCAGGCGATCGCCCAATTTTGGAGGGCTGGAAAAGCACGACCCAAGAAGATAAAGATATGTGTGGAATAGTTGGATTTTTTGGCTTAAATTCACCCGTTTCCGATGGCTTTGAAGACACCTTGTCAATCTTAGCTCATCGTGGACCAGATGGTACTGGTAGTATTTGCCAGGACAACTATGCTTTAGGACATAATCGTCTTGCCATTATTGATGTGCAAGGAGGACACCAACCGTTATGGGATCCAGAGAGCAAATTATACGCTATTGCTAACGGAGAAATTTATAACCATAAACAATGGCGCGATTGCTTGGGGGAAAAATACGATTTCTCAACTGAAAGTGATACGGAAATTCTTCTCCCACTCTACCAAAAGTTTGGCACTCAGCTGCCTCAAAAACTCAAGGGTATGTTTAGCTTTATCTTGGCTAGCGATCGGGAATTCTTTGTCGCTCGCGATCGCTTAGGCATTAAACCTTTATACTATGCTCAAAGTGAAGAAGGTTTATTTTTTGCTTCGGAAATCAAAGCTTTAATAGAGCATGGCGAAAAAATTAAAGAGTTTCCTCCAGGACATTATTACCATTCTAATGAGGGTTTACAATCATACTACGATTTTCCAAAAGTCGATGTGTTTTTAGAAGATGTAGAGGTGATTTTAGAAAAAATTCGCCAAGGACTTTCTCAAAGTGTCCGCAGGCGTTTAATGTCTGACGTTCCTGTAGGAGTATTTCTCAGTGGAGGACTTGATTCTAGCATCATTGCGGCCTTAATGAAGCGAGATCTGTCAGAACTACATTCTTTTTCCACCGGATTTGCTAACTCTCCCGATCTGAAAGCAGCAAGATTAGTAGCAGAATATTTAGGAACAATTCATCACGAATATATTTACTCAGAAGCAGAAATGCTTTCTGTTCTACCCGAGGTAATTTACCACTTTGAATCCTATGATGCCGCTTGGTTAAGAAGTTGTGTACCTACCTACTTGCTATCTCATCTTGCTAGCCAATATGTCAAAGTAGTTCTCGGAGGAGACGCATCAGATGAGTTGTTTGCTGGCTATAGTTATCTAGCTGATTACAATGATGGCAAGACGTTAAATCAAGAATTGGTATCTCGGATTAAAGGATTACATAATCTCAACTTGCAAAAATTAGACAGAATGACAATGGCTCATGGTTTAGAAGCAAGAGTTCCTTTTCTAGATCTAGACTTTGTGGAAATGGCACTGACTATAGATCCTACCCTCAAGCTTTACCAGAGCTTTGGTATGGAGAAATGGTTGCTCCGTAAAGCTTTTGAAGACTATTTACCCCCAGAAATAGTTTGGCGAGACAAGATGGAATTTGCTCATGGTTGTG
>JACONB010000221.1 GCA_014323965.1 Prochloron sp. SP5CPC1
CTCTGCGCCTCTGCGGTTTATTATTATTTCATATCTTGGCAACGCCTACAATTAATATTAGCATAATATGGGCTGGCGACATCAGGTGAAATTAGATTGTCCGAATCAGTTGAAGAAGAGTGATTATCTTTTTTCTTCAACAAGAAGAACAGCCCACCACCAAGTATAATAACTAATAATGCGCAAAATAAAATTACTAGAGCTTTGTTTTTGGTGAGGAAATCAGTGGGGGGCAACGGGGGCTGGGTTGTTTTTACCTCGTTTGGTATTTTGGTCTTTTCTGGGTCAGTGTTTACTGGTTTTGAGGTAATAGGGACTTCCTTGAGACTGGATTCAATCTCCGAAAATGAAAGTACTGTCTCTGGTGCTTCAGTTGGTTCTACTTTACAGTAAACTAGAGCTATTGTAACATTGTCGTGACCGTTTTTCTCATTGGCAATTTCGATTAACCGCTTTCCCGCTTTAACTACATCTGTCGTATCTTGGAGGATTGGGAAAATTTCCTGCTGCCAATATTGTTCCACTCTATCCAAGTCACTCAAACCATCGGAACAGAGGAGAAAAACGCTGTCTTCATCTATAATCCATCGCTGTACTGTTGGATATAAGTGAGTACTTGGACCCATTCCCAATGCTTGCACTAAAGATCCAGATGCTGAATAGCTTGTAGCGTCTTTATAGAGAGCATAACCCAGTCGCACTTCTCTAGCAGCTAGATCGTCATCAACTGTTACTTGATGACAGTTGCTGGGGGTGATCCAATAAATGCGAGAATCTCCTACATGGGCAAAATAAAGTTCGTGACCATGGGCAAAAGTCATTACCAAGGTGGTCCCCATACGTCTTCTTTGATCGTGGCGGTCTTCATTGTCATTGCGATCACTAATCTGATCGTTGGCAATACGGGTTAATTCTGCCAATTTTTCCTGGATAGCAATGGGGTTCCATGTTTCTGAATTGGGGGAGATTTTACCCAGACCATCTCCCATACAATCAATTGCTAGGGACGAGGCAATTTCTCCGCCGTAGTGTCCCCCAATACCGTCACATACCACAGCCATAGGATTTTCTGTGGACAAACTGGGGTTAGTTTCTGTACCACTAGGGGGATAGCAAGCGTCTTCATTTTTGTCACGGGTAGGTCCGGAGTCAGTTTGGGTGAAAATATGATAAGTTCGCTGTTGCGCGCCGCGAAGCGGATCCCTGCGGGATCGCCCTAGTTTCTGCAAAGACCTATCCAAAAACGCCATCAGTTGCTCCGGTGCGTCAATTGCTCCAGATTCTATGTTGCCAGAAAGTTCTGTCAAAAATTGTTTTATTATTTCCTGAGAGGAACTAGCCCATTTTCGGAACAGTTTACCTAAATCCTTGAAACTGACGTGCTCGGAACCATCTGGTTCCAGTTCCTGTAACCTCACTAGGGAGCGATCTACTTGTAGGTGATTGGGGTTGAGCAAACTGGAAACCACTTTCTGTTTTTGAAACGGTGCCCAGAGGTATGCTATTTGCCATAACCAGTTTAACTGCCGCAAAGCTGTTGTTTCTTGCCAAACTTCTTCTATTTTTGGGAGTGGTGCTAATGTTGGAGGTTGATCCCCCTCTAACTTCATGACTGGGTTATATTCTAAGAGCCAGATTGCCTGCTCTGAGTTGAGCTGCTCCGCTGTTAATAGCCCATAGACTCTAGGAATATTGAGTGGATAAAGGAAAAGTTTCAGGTAGGGGGTAATATTCGGGGGAATGTCCTCGGTTATTGTGGGCTGTTGAGCTGGTTTGGTGTCCAGCAGAATGCGCTTCTCTACCAATAGATAGCGACGCCCTAGCAACTCTCCTATTTTGTGGCTCTCTATTTCCTCTCCTATTGCCCAGAGGTAGCGTTTTATCATGGGGGTGCTGCACTCATGACAAAACTCATTATCTTGCGGATTGGATACTTGACAATCATTATTGGAGCATTCAAGCTGGAGCGAAGAATTGGACATAGGTTTGCTTCTTAGGGCGATCGAGTAAGTTAGTACTACTGGTGGTGGCACTTTTTCCCTATTGTATCATCTACTGGCTCTGTTTCATGATTTTTGGCCACAGGATGAGAAAGTAGAACCACCACACTGAGATAAGTATAATGACTAAGCTTGTTATCCATACTCTTTTAAGGATAATCCAGCTCCCTAGTTCTAACAATATCCCCGTGAGTATTATAGTCCAAGGTTGACACCACAAGGGTTTATAGTTCCAAGGATTCAGCTCTTCTTTCAAGGTGATTTCTCTCCCTCAATACGTACTCTCAGAGTGTATCATATACAGTGGTTTTTTTTAACCGCAGATGATTGCGAAGCAAAGCGTAAGCAAAAGCTTGCGTCCCGCCCTTGGCGTCCGCAGATGAACACAGATGAATGTTGATGATTTTTGGATGGGACTATATGACGATCGCTCTTTTGACACACAGTTTTGTGGGCAATAGGCAATTTACTCTCTCACTAATATAACATTTTGGTCTGTCTTGTCAACTCTGTACCGGCACCCATAATGTTTAAGGTGGGCTATGCTACCGTTAATTTACTAATAAGCATGTAGGTTGGGTTGAGGAACGAAACCCAACAGCTGCGCTCTACCAAACCTACGGCTTTTTCACCATTGTTAAACCCATGGAATAATACATTTGATTTTACTCATTGAATGGTACTCTCTGACTTTGCCTAATTTGTAATAGTTGTTTTCAAGTCTCGTTTTGATTTACCCCCCTAAATAATAACATAGTGCAAGCACCACGTTCTAAATTTGTCGCAAAAACTACATGTTCACCATTCATTCTATCAGTTGTTAATAACTTTAATTTGTTGGTTTCGTAGGCAGTTTTAAATCTGTAGTATACCTGTTCACATCTTATTTGAGGAGTCAATAAGTTAAAAACGGTGTATTTCCAGAAAATGATAGGAACGTTACCTTGTGGAGTTCTTACAATTGTTGCGGGTACACCATCAACTTCTCCACACACAAACTTGGGTAATTTTTGTTCTTCTATTGATGGGATAATTGGATCTTCTTCAGAAACACTAATGGAAGTAGTAAGATTAGAGTCTGATTTTTGAGAAGATAATATCGAGGTTAACCATGTTGTTGATATTAGGGTAAGGAAGGCAGTTAATGCAAAGAGAAAAATTGGCTGTATTGGTAGATTTTGCCCAAAAAGTGAGGTAAATTTATCTTTTTGAGGCAAGGGCAAAGTTATACCAGCAATTTTAACGGTGTTTCCTCTTCCTTGCATTTGATTAAATTGAATAGATTCAAGGAACCACATTTCCTCGCACAAACTTTTTCATTCCTCTAGCATAAAGGAGCAGTTGTTGGAAGTAAACCTGGGATTGGGCGAGGGTTTCTACTACAGATGTTATTCTGATTATATCCCCCTCATCTTCCTTATAAGCTTTTCCCAAGGCTAAAGCTAATTACTGAGTTGCTTGGAATGGTGCAGTATAAACTAATGCGGTCCATTTTTGAGCTTGAGCAAAGTCTCGTATATCTGGATTTTCGCTCTTAAGCTGCTTTTGGATGTAAACTAATAAGAAGTGTGATAACTGTTTAATCCGTTTTTGCCCAAAATTCTCCTCTTCCTGGAGACTTCTGAGGAGGATCTGGCGCACTTGGACATCCATTTCGTATATTTCATAGCCTACTTCATCTACGAGGGGGGAAAAAGTAAATCGCTCACAGCTATTCAGGGAATTTCTAGCAGTCTACCCTGGATATCTCGCTTAAAGTTAGCCCAAAGACAGGGTTAGTGCTATGGGAAAAGCTGCTGCGTGATAGGCAAATAAGAGGCGGGGTTTGCCAAAACGGCGGGTAAAAGATGCTATTTTTTCGCAGGGCTATTTCCCAAGCTAAAAAGTGCCAAAATGAAATAGCCCTGATTTGAAAGATTGCTTGCGGGGCATTTTCCACCCTACGGACTCTTAGACTCAATTGTATCATAGTACTTGTTGTTTTTATAATGGTATTTCTAGGGTTTTAATGCTGAGATAGAGAAAGTTTGTTTTGAGTTAAAAATTCCTCTCCCTCTCTGTGCCTCTGTGC
>JACONB010000222.1 GCA_014323965.1 Prochloron sp. SP5CPC1
TTAAAGGGCACCATTCCTGCAATAGTCAGGAGTACTGTGGGATCTTCCGGTACTAAAGAGGCACTGGGTGAGATTTTGTGCTGTCGTTGGCTATAAAATTCCAAAAATTTTTGCCGGATTTCGCTACCACTCAGATACTGGGGAGAATAAGACATAAATTTACATCTGTTTTCTTCTATTTTACCTCATTATAGCGTTACGGTAAGGCGTAGGTTGGGTTGAGGTACTCTCCCCAACATAGGTTAGCGCTGTTGGGTAACGCTTGCGCTCTACCCAACCTACAGTTAATAAAATGAACTGTTTGCTGCCCACCAACGGCTCCTAAGAGCGATCGCCTTTTGCGGGCGCAAGCCTTGCGCCTCTGCGTGAAACTCAAAAAGATGTTAACATATACCTGTTAATTTTCCCTTGTTCATTGCGAGGTAAACTATCTACTTGGACCCAAGATTGAGGTATTTTATACATAACTAATTTATTTTTTAATAAAATTTTTAAATTAAAAGCAGATATATTGGTATCTTTAGGAACGTAGAAAGCCGTCACAACCTCACCCCATTTAGGGTCAGGCTTTCCTACCACACAAACATCACTTACTAATCCAGTAGCCAAAATTGCCCCTTCTACTTCCGAGGGAAAGACATTTTCCCCTCCAGTAATAATTTTATCACTGTTGCGCCCCACCACGTGCAGGTAACCAAGACTATCAAAATAGCCTAAATCATCGGTAGTAAAGGAGGAGGAAGAAAAAACAGGTTCTCCATAGTAACCAGAACACAAAGAATTGGTTTTAATTACAATGGTCCCAGTTTCATTTCCTGCTAATACTTTCCCGTGGGGTAAAACTCTCCCACTACTATTATTACCTGCTAGGAAATCATCCGGTGGGAGGGCAACTATCATAGAAGCCGTTTCCGTCATCCCATAGCTGGGGGCTAATCTAATTTTAGCCTTTCTGGCAGTATCTAACAATCCTCTCCAAGGAGGAGCACCCCCCAAAAGAACCGTATGAAACCGAGATAACCAGTCAGAGTCCATTTCTAACAGGTATTGCAATTGAGTTGGTACCAGGGAAATAAAGAAATCCTGGGGATCTATAGTTCCAGTTTCCCCTGCTTTTAGTTCCTTATAGGACTTTAGGAGGAACTTGCCCCCAGTGAGAAAGGAACGGAGAAATTGCATTAAACCACTAACGTGATAGAGGGGTAAAACGCAGTAGGAGTTAACTGGTGTTTGAGGGAAATATTCGATAAATCCCTTGACAGAAGCCGTTAAACTGGACCAACTGTGAACTGCGAAACGAATCTTACCGGAAGATCCCCCTGTAGGAATCATTATTTGTGGGATACCCCCCTCGGAGCCATTTACCGCCTCTACCCTTTTTCCCAAAATTAAGTCCGGTTGTACTAATGCTAACGCTTCTTGCCATTCTTTTTCTACCCAGTAGGGGTTGGCGAGAAAAAGGGGGCAGTCGGCGGCTACGGCGGCGACGACTGAGGCGAGAAAGCGGTAGGGATCTGGTTCGGCGAGAAGGATTTTCGGAGTTGGAGTTAATTGGGTGAATTTGTCGTATAATGCTAATGTGAGGTGGTTAAATTGGTTGCTGTCGTAACCCCCTAACCAATCAGGGGGAAGCTTTTCCAGATGAATTAAGATGTTAGATATAGATCTTGAAACTTCCATTCTCCTCAAAATAACCAATGGTTAACCCCAAAACCCACGGCGCGGTGGGGGGAGGAAAGTTCTGCTGCGAGACGTAAGACTGCTGTTCTCCCAATACTGGTTTCAAATACCGAGGAGAAGACAGCATCAATTTCATATTGGTGACAAAACCGACGTAACCGTTGGGGAGAACCAGCAATAGCCGCTTTTATGACAAAGATACCTTTCCAACCTCCATGATAACATGCTTCTAATTGCTTTGCGGTAGCCACAGACTCATCTAAAGCTAGGGTGGTTTGGTAATTGTAACTCAATGCTAACATATTTGGGAACTGTTGGTGAGGTAAAGGTTGTTCCAGAAACTCCACTAGGTTCATTTGATCCGTTACTTCCAACCACTTTTGTGCTTCTGGTAGGGTAAGTCCACCATTGGCGTCTAGACGGAGTTTAGCACCAGGAGGTAATATTTGAGCAAGTTGAGCTAATATTTCCCTTTCTTCAACTGGATCACCAACTCCTATCTTCCACTTAAAGGTACCTTCCTCTCCCTTATAACTCGCCAGCACCTGCAAAGCTGCTGCTCCTGCTGGTAATAAATAAGTGTAATGCAAAGAGGGAATTTGCGGTTGAGAGCACTCTAAAGCTTCTTGAGCTGATATTATACCAAACTGAGTCGCTGGTAATGAGTCGGGAATAGCCGCAATTTCCTGATTATTTACTTCTTCCCCTAACTGGTGACAAAAATTTCTCGCCATAGCAAAAGTTTCTGAACCAAACCAGGGTAAGGGAGCAATTTCTCCCCTACCTATTCTACCATTATCATCCCTCAAACTCACAATAATCCCTTCTCGCACCGCCCAATTTCCATGACTGGTAAGGAGAGGCTGAGGAAAAGGGTATTTATAAGGATGGAATTGAAATTGGTAAATCTCGTTCATTTCTGTTAAGGAAAGGTTTTCAACCGGGTGCTGAAAACCACTTATAAATAACCCCACAACAAGGGGACGAGTTTTTCAAAGAGTTAAGAATCCTGAATCACCTTCCAGGGCTAGGAAAGAGATAGATTCGGTGGTGTGATTGATTTCACTATCCAGAGACTTCTCCTCGTAAACTCGTACCCCGAACCCACTGTTGGTGATCCTGTCCAGACGGAGGTTGGCGGTGTCTGCTCCGTAGTAGGAGCCTAGCTTGGCAATCACAGAAGGAGTAGAGTCGAACTCTTGGGAGAAGCTAACGGTGGAGCGAGAATGAGTGTAAGCACGGCCAGTGGTGCCCCCTTCCAGGAGGGTATCCCCGTTGTTTGCCACCCCCTGATCAATGGCAAGCCAGCCGATAGTTTCCACGGCATGAGAACCACCGTTACGAGCTTCTTCCTCCTGTAGGGCTACTTGGAAGCTTGACGAGGATTGCCCTTGGGTGCGGGTGGTCACCCAATCACTCTCATTAAAAGTTTGCACTTGGGAGAGCACTGTGGGGGGACTGTCAAAGCCAGTCAGGTTGATGGAATCAAAGCCTGAGGAGGTAAGGCGATTTGAGTCGTGGGTGCCTGCTGATATGCGGGTGCCATCTGACAGAATCCAGTCTCCCGCTTCTAGGACCAAGTAGGAGACGGATTCTGGGGCGTGCCTGTCGTTAAGGTAGTTTGCTTCCTGAATCCTTAGCTGGAAGGAGTTTGAGTCAACGTTCCTCAGACGGACGACAGCAGGATCTGGACCGTTCAAGGTGGGATCGCCAACGATTACTACCGGATTAGTATAGGACTCATTAAGGGTAATAGTCTGCCAGTCATGATTCAGGTTGTTGAGGGTTCCGTACTCGCCAAAAGGAGGCTCAACCTCATAGGCTCCAATATCAGTGCCGCCACCGATAGTCCGCCCCTCTCCTCGCTGATCCGTGGTCAAACCCAAGGGGTTGCTGCCAGCGTTGATGGCTGGGGAATTTTCTTGGAGGGCGATGGTTTGGGTTGGGCCACCATTATCTTGTAAGCCGTTGGGATCCAGGAGAGGATCTTGCCCTGTGATATTATTACCCAGATCCTGGGTAATGGTACCATTTTCTATCAGGCTATTGCTGGCTGTAACTGTGATTGAGCTTCCGTCGTTGAAGATGTCAGGGGTGCCGGTTCCGGCTGTGTTGTCAGCGACGATGGTGCTCTCAAGGCTTGTTGTGGAATAAAGTTTGTTAATAATCCCGCCACCTTCATCTGCCGAGTTACCACTTATAGTACTATTGGTGATAGTTAAGGTACTGTAGTTATTAATCCCACCGCCGTCATCGTTGGCCGAGTTACCACTTATAGTACTATTGGTGATAGTTAAGGTACTGTAGTTATTAATCCCACCACCGTGATTGTTGGTCGAGTTACCACTTATAGTACTACTGGTGATAGTCA
>JACONB010000223.1 GCA_014323965.1 Prochloron sp. SP5CPC1
TCGTCTCCGAGCGGCTACTTTTACGCTTGATCGAGCCGCACATGTTTTCGGAGTAGTTTCCCAGCATTTAGCACATCTTTGAGTGGGTTTTAACTGATGAAACCCCGGAAAGGTTCCCATAGTGTATAAGCTTAGCTACTGCACTTTGTATTTGTGACACATTATCGAAAGAAGGTCATCAACGCCCCTATGCTTGCCCGCATAGGAACTATGTGTAATCAGGGACGCTAACGCGGTTGCTTGCGCAATTGCGAGAAAATGGGGTGCGAGTTAGTTGAGTTTTCAGGAGAATCTGACCATGTCCACTTATTGGTGGATTTTCATCACCGACGACTCGATTTCAGCAGTCGCTGGATCCCTGAAAGCGTCTACCAGCCGAACCATGAAACGGGAGTTTAAGAGTGAAGTCAAGAGGTTTTACTGGTCCGACGTTTCTTTTTGGTCTGGTTCCTACTATGTAGCTTCTAGTGGCGGAGCGCCAATCGAGAAGCTACGGCAGTATATTAATTCTCAAAATGTGCCCAAAGCGTAGTTGGGAATCGAGGGGGCATCGAACCCCCTCGATTCCCGCGCATCCGTTAAAGGAACGAGAAGAAATTCTCCCCTTCTTTCGTCGGTATCCTCATCTTGCAAGTTTGATCAGTTCTCTCAATCCCTATGCAGGTTGTCCAGATCGATTCGCCTTTGAATTTCCCTTATTTGGGGATGTTGTTTGCGATCGCGTAAGCGCCGACGCTTGTCGATCTTGTAGTAGGCAACTTTAAAACAGCAGCGTTTTGTCTAGTGAAATTTGAGGACGCCAAACCGGATAGCATTTTCAGAAGCTCTAAGAGTCGTTCAACTTCTTAATGGTCACCTCGTTACGGTTTACACCCTGACTATATAAGGTTTTTGAAGTCAAGCTTAAGGTAGTGGGTTGTAAAAGCACCCTGCCGTTAGGATGATTTAACAGTAAGAGTTAATGTATCCACAAAATCGGGATAAGAAATAGCAGCAGCTTGGGAACCCTCAATAGTGGTTTTTTCCTTAGCATTGAGAGCTGCGATCGCCAAACTCATGGTGATACGATGGTCATCATAACTCTTTACTTCGGTTCCTGTTAGGGAAGTTCCCCCCACTATCTCTAAACCATCGGGTAATTCGGTTATTTTCGCTCCCATGGCGTTTAACTGAGAAGCCATTACGACCAGGCGATCGCTCTCTTTCACCCGCAACTCCGCTGCATCTTTAATTAGAGTTGTACCCTGGGCAAAAGTTGCTGCTACTGCTAAGATGGGAATCTCGTCAATTAAGCGAGGAATCAAATCTCCTTCTATAGTACATCCTTTGAGTTTTCCGTGGCGAACTCGCAAGTCTGCAACTGGTTCTCCTGCAACTTCCCGTTGATTTTCCAACTGGATATCTGCGGACATCATCGCCAATGCTTCCAGAATACCAGTTCTGGTAGGGTTGACCCCCACATTTTCAATTAGTAACTCTGAACCAGGAACGATGGATCCAGCTACCAACCAGAAAGCAGCCGAACTAATGTCTCCCGGAACGATGACTGTTTGTCCTATGAGTTCCCTTCCTCCTGTAATGGTAACACTTTTATCTTCTGGATCTACTGTTAATTCAGCTCCAAATGCTTTTAACATTCTTTCGCTGTGATCACGCGAGATAGCTGGTTCTGTGACAGTAGTTTTACCTTCTGTTAATAAACCAGCTAGGAGTATGGAGGATTTTACTTGAGCTGAAGCGATGGGACTATGATAATGTATTGGTTGGAGTTGTTCTCCTTTTATTGCTAGGGGAGCTAAGGAATGGTTTTTCCTTCCCAAAATAGAAGCACCCATTTGTTGCAGGGGTTTTACTACCCTGGACATGGGACGACTGCGGAGGGAATTATCCCCCGTTACTGTAAAGAAGCGTCCCCCAGAAGCTGCGAGCAGTCCTAACATTAATCTGAGGGTAGTTCCAGAGTTACCCGCATTTAAGATATCTGGTGGTTCACATAGGTTATTTAAACCCACTCCTTGGACAATTACTTTTTCAGAATTCAGTTGGGATATTTCTGCTCCCATCGTCCTGAAGCAACTGGCTGTACTGCGAGGATCCTTTCCTAATAATAATCCTTCGATGGTAGTTTGTCCTGAAGCGATCGCTCCCAGCATTAAAGCGCGATGGGAGATAGATTTATCTCCTGGTACCCTGATAGTTCCTGTTAAAGATAGTCCAGATGAGGGAGGATGGATGATTAAATTTGGGTTTTTAGGGGTGGGAGAAAGGTTTATAATGGGGGTTGACATAGCAGAAGTATAACTCAAACGAAACGCACTCTCTCGGTATGCTAAAAACCTTGTGGCGAGGGCGCTCTGATTTGCGTCCCTAGCTTCCAACTATAAGGATTTCTTCGGCGATACGAACATTATCATGTTGCGACCTTCTCGTTTGGGAGCTTGTTGCACTTCTCCTACTTCTTCCAAATCTTTTGCCATACGTTTCAGTAACTTCTCCGCTAAACTTGCATGTTGAACTTCTCGTCCCCGGAAGTTAATGGTGGCTTTCACCTTGTCTCCTGCTTTGAGGAAGCGTTTGGCGTTTTTGACACGCACGTTGTAATCATGCTCTTCAATCTTATAGCGCATCTTCACTTCCTTGACGTCGGCGGTGCGCTGATTTTTCTTGGCTAGCTTGGCTTTTCGTTCTTGTTCATACTTGTACTTGCCGTAGTCCAAAATGCGACAAACAGGAGGATATGATTGGTCACTGACCAAAAACAGATCTAGTTCTTGCCTCTCGGCGATGGCTAAAGCTTCTTCAAATGCAAGAATACCCAACTGGGTGCCATCTTTATCAATGACTCTAACTTTGGGATAACGGATTCTACGGTTAATTGGGGGGAGATCGCGATTGCTTCTTTTATCTCTCACAGGCGTATACTAAATTGCTCTAATTCTTTATTTTGACTAATTTTCATCGTTTATCTATTTTCATTCTACTAAGAGCCAAAGGATTACTCCGTCCAAATTAATTCTACCTTTGATTCCCATTATAGTCCTAATCCTCCCATCCTGTCAAATATAATGAATGTAAATATTTTTAAAGTTGAGGACGATGGTGAGAACCTCTAGTGGGCTGAGACGGCAGAAAATGGTCAAGATAAGGAATTGGGTCTGGCGAGGTTGGCTAGTTCGCTATGCTTACGCTCGTCCCCTGTACGGGCCAGAAGACCCCTGCCCCAAGCCGCCGCTGATTTTGCTCCACGGTTTTGGGGCGGCCATCGGCCACTGGCGTCACAATATCCCAGTATTGAGTGAAACCCATACAGTATACGCCCTAGACTTATTAGGGTTTGGAGCATCGAAAAAACCCCCAACCAACTACCAGGTTGACCTCTGGGTGGAGCAGGTTTACGATTTTTGGCAGACTTTTATCGATACTCCTGCTCATCTTGTGGGCAACTCCATCGGTTCTTTAGTTTGTTTGGCCGCTGCTGCAAACCGCACGAAAATGGTCAAAAGTATTGTCATGATTAGTTTACCAGATGTCTCCTTACGAACTGATGCTATCCCTCGGTGGGCACAACCTGTAGTGAGGAGTATTGAGGCCATCTTTACCAACCCCCTGTTACTCACACCCTTATTTTACATTTTACGGCGTCCTAGGGTTATCCGTCGTTGGGCAAAATTAGCCTATTTCAATCCTAATGCGGTTGACGACGAACTGGTAGAGATTCTCGCTACTCCACCTTACGATAAAGGTGCAGCCCGAGCATTTTGTGCTTTGTGTACCTCCGTGAACCGCCCCAATTTTGCCCCCTCTGCAAAAGCTGTGTTACCCTCTTTAAAAGTGCCCATCCTTCTAATTTGGGGTCGTCAAGATCGGATGGTTCCTTCCAGTTTAGCCCCTATTTTGGCCGCTGCTAACCCCAGTATCAAGTTAGTAGAATTGGATCGTGCGGGACACTGTCCCCAAGATGAATGTCCCGAGAGATTTAACGAGGTTCTCCTGGATTGGCTTAAAACAGTTACCAGCTCTGTAGGGGTGCCATCGTTTTCCCGCCCAAAATGAGAAACTGGGTGGGGTGTAGGGGCACGGCAGTGCCGTGCCCCTACGTAAGGTTATGGTTTTATTGAAGGCATAGTCAATAATTTACTAATACATAAAATACACAATTTTTTTTCTCTTTCCCCATATCATTCAGAAACCTCTGTTTGACTGGTATCCACGTCTGTGGTACCATTAACTTCGGAAGCAACTGCTACCATTTTGTCCAGAATTTCTTGACTGGAAACAGTGCCTTTGAGGACGATTTTTCCACCAGTCTGAGCAACCCAAAGTCGCTCTTCGTCATCTAATTCTGGATCTTGGTCGAAAGCCAAAACCACCCGCTTGGCTAAACCACTTTGGTCGTATTCCCCATTTAAACCCACTCGTTCTGGGGGAATGGTCTCGTCGGTAACTTCTGGATTTACCGAGGCATTTTCCACTACGTTACCTTCTCCTTCATCTTCTGTACCGGGGGCACCTAGACCAAATACTCTTTTTAACCAACCCATGAAGCTAATACTCCCATTATATCCAACTATTTTTATTATTAGAATATAGCGTGAAAGCGCTATAAGATTTAGGAAGAGTGTTATTAGAAGTTATATGAAACACACCCTGTCAGTTTTAGTGGAAGATGAAGCGGGCGTTTTGACCCGCATTGCAGGTTTATTTGCCCGTCGGGGCTTCAATATTGAGAGTTTAGCCGTAGGTCCGACGGAACAGGCAGGTATTTCGAGGATTACCATGGTAGTCCCAGTGGAAAAACGCACGATTGAGCAATTAATCCAGCAACTATACAAGCTGATTAATGTTCTCAAGGTTCAAGATATCACTAGTATTCCTTCCGTGGAACGGGAGTTAATGCTGATTAAGGTTAATGCTACTCCTGAGAACCGGGCAGAGGTAATGCAAGTGGTGCAGGTATTTCGCGCCCGGATAGTGGATATGTCCCAAAATACAGTAACGGTAGAAATAGTGGGGGATCCTGGCAAAATGGTAGCAATTATCCAGATGTTAAATAAGTTTGGCATTACGGAAATGGCTCGCACTGGCAAAATTGCTTTGACCAGAGAGTCGGGAGTTAATACGGAATTTCTCAAATCGA
>JACONB010000224.1:0-5008 GCA_014323965.1 Prochloron sp. SP5CPC1
CAACTTAATCCAAGCTGCACCAGCTTCCAGAATTTCCCTTGCTTTAGCAATTCCTGCAAGATGGTCTCCCCAGGGCACAATCTCCCCTACTTGCAGAGCAAAGGAAGCATTCAAAGCTACTACATCCTGCTGGGCAGCGGTTCCCTTACCCTGTAAAACATTACGGAGAATAGTTGCATTTTCTTCCATCTCACCACCCCTTAAAGCTATAATGGGCGCTTTTGTTAACCCTAATGCAGTGGGATTCACCGTAGTTAATTTTACCTCACCCCCCCTCAGTACAGCCAGGTCAGTGGTATCCCCCAATCCACCTTCGTCCAGTTTCTCCCTACCATGAAGTACAATAGCTTTCGGGGTTCCTAATTGATTCAAAGCAGTGGCTATAATACTTAAAAATTGGGGGTCATATACCCCGATTACCTGACCTGTGGGGTGCAAGGGATTCACCAGAGGTCCGAGGAGATTAAATACCGTGCGCACCTTCAAAGTACGTCGCAGAGGGGCCACTGCTTTCATGGCTGGGTGCCAACCGGGAGCGAATAAGAAGGTTATTCCTACCTCTTCCAAAGCTGCTTTCACCCTTTCATAGGGGGCTGAGAGATTTACTCCCAGATATTCCAGCACGTCTGCGGAACCCACCTTACTAGAAGCAGAGCGATTCCCGTGTTTAGCCACTTTTACTCCAGCAGCAGCAGCAACAAAAGCCACAGCAGTAGAGATATTGAAAGTGGAAGCACCGTCTCCCCCTGTACCGCAGGTATCGATAACCGGTTCGGAGTGGGTAATAGTCTCTCCTTGTAAAGACTGACCTTGGAGAACCTGGGCCATTCCCGTCAATTCCTCAGCTGAGACTCCTTTAGCTTGGATAGCAGCTAAAATACCTCCTGATAGCACCGGGGGAATTTCCTCTTGTAGCCAAGCTACCATTAATTGGGACGCCTGCTCCCTAGTGAGGGATTCTTTGTCCAGTAGCTGTTGTAGTAAATTGTGTACCATTTCTTTGCGCCTTTGCGTCTTTGCGCGAACCTTTTATCTTAAAATCAAGAGTACTACTTGCAAGGAATCTTACATGAAATACTTTTTCCGACTAACTATTGCCTATCTTTTAGCACTCACGCTCTTATTATACCCTCAGATCGCATTAGCCCAAAGTGCTGCCACTATTACTGCTACTTTTGAGGACGTGGATCTGCGAGGTGAGGATTTATCGGGTCAAGATTTGAAAGAGGCGAATTTTAGTAAAGTCAGACTGGAAGAGGCAAATTTAACCAATGCTGACATGCGGGGTGCAGTTTTAAGCATCACCAATCTAACTGACGCCAATCTCCAGGGCATTAATTTTGCTAATGGCTTTGCCTATGTTACCCTATTCAATAATAGCAATCTGACCGATGCTATATTTGCCGACTCAATTGTATTGCGCTCCACTTTTGATGGGGCTGACGTTACTGGGGCTGACTTCAGTAATGCAATTTTAGACTTCGACCAAGTAGAGCAACTGTGCGATCGCGCTTCTGGGGTTAATTCTATCACTGGTGTGGATACCAGGGAATCTTTAGGCTGCCGCTAGTATTGGTGGGGTGGGCATCGCCCACCTAAACTAGCGTAGGATCGCCAACCTTGCGCCCTTACAAATTAATGATTTTGCAGATAATTCAACAACTCTTGTGACTCATTAAAATCAAAAATTGCCTCCCCAAGAAGTTCCAAATCTTCTGAAGATAATTGTTCAATTAAAGCGAGCGCTTCTGACTCTATAGTACCAAAACGTCGCTGTATCTGACGTAAGATTATTTTTTGGATTTTCCTTTCCCCCTCTTGTCGCCCTTCTTGTCGCCCTTCTTGTCGCCCTTTTTCTAATCCTTCCCGTCGTGCTCTGATTGCTATCCCCTTTTGATCCTGAAAAAACAGCTCTTGTTTGTGAAGTCTTTCCTCTTCTTCGGGAGTTAATTGTACTCGCTGAGCTATTTCCATGGCTTTTTTCAGCTCCGGTACCCTAGACATCGTTTCCGGTATCATTTGCAAACTTGGTGCTTGTTTTATAAAATATATCCACTTATCCGTTATACTTTCCAACTCTTCCAATTCTTTCTTAAATTTTGGCAGCTCCACGAACACCATTTTCATTTCGTCATCTCGATAAATAAACTTTTTATTTTCCTCCATAAAAGAAAACCGAGTAATGACTTGTTCTGTGTTTTTGAACATTCTGAAGTCCGTTATTGTTAAAGCAATGACGGGGTTTAGCCCCAAATATCCTACTCCTGACTCTAACTGGTTTACGTAGGTTTTGCTTAAATTATACGTGACCCGTTTGTAAAAAGCTTCCACACTTTCTACTTGCATCTCAATAATAACCTTAGTTTTATCATCGAGCACTGCTTTCACGTCTAAGTAGCTATCCTTTAAGTATACTATACTAGGTGCATTATAAGGATCTATTATCTCCAAGTCCTGGATTTTATCTTCCCCTGAGTAGATAATAGCATTCAGAAAGCTAATCAAGATATCTTTGCTTTGTTCGGAACCAAAGATTTTTTTAAAAGCGAAGTCTGTTTTCGGACTAATAAATCTCATTTTTATTTCTCCTTACTATCTTATAATATTAGATCATATATCCGTAGTGCCCGTAGGTTGGGTTGAGGAACGAAACCCAACATGGGTCATCGCCCTTAACATGAAAGCTCACAGAGTTAATGTCTTTACTTTCTGGATGTCTTTCTTTCTGGCCTTTTGGCCAGAAAGACCAAAAAGAAAGCTCACAGCAGCCCAGAGACGCAGAGATATACCGGATCCAGAAGTCGAGCTACAGGGAGCCCCAGCCTCCGTGCCTCTGCGCCTCTTCCCGCCCAGAGAGGTAAGGTGGGCAATTGTGAAAACGTTTGATACCCTATAATGGGAGTAAATTCCTTATTGTCCACCAAACCAGAGAGCTATTTTAAGCTTGCCACGACACTACTATAATTGTGTTAGAGCTACAGATCTACGTACAGACATAATAGCCCCAATCCGCATCTATATTCCGCCCTGGAGAAATACACTCAAATTCCTCAATCTGACCGTTCCACATGATTCCAAAGCTAAGAATCCAACCACTTTGGTAGACTCCAAAATCCACTACCCCTATTGAATTACAACTAGAAATTATATGTGTTGCGATATCGGTCATAAATAGGGGGGACGACATTATATCTTCTACTCCGCCACCATTTATCGCGAAGATATGGCTCTTAGAGCGACCAGCAGGATATTCTGAGTATCCGTGAGCACGAGTCTCAGAATAAACTAGGTTTGCGTTATTTACCCCATTTATCTTTTGTTCACCATAAGAAATAGCTGATTGGCACTCATTCGCATTTGCTACTAGGGGCGTGGTAACAATAGCAGATATACTTGTAAATGCAAACAAAGGCAACAAAATCTGTAACTTTACTTTCATTATAACCTCTATAGAACCGATTTAAAGCCAGATTACAGGATTACCCTTATGGTAGCCAATGCTCCAGACATCAGTCAAGGGTAGAAGAATAGGTAGACATTGCTGGTATTGCCTTAATGTTGGACCTAGCAATGCCCACCACCACTTACATTCCCAGTCTGTAGAGAATCATCAGGCAAAATCAGCGTTTATCTGCTATAGGCGGCGGTTCCATAATTAAGCAGCCACCAAACTCTCCCCCAGAAGCTGCCAGCGGAAATAGCGATCGCCCCCCATTTCCAAAACCACTTTAATCCTGGGTTCTAATTGAGGCAAATTCGCCAAATACTCCACCTCAGTGCGAGAAAGAATATATCCTTCAATAATCCACAACACCAAACCCTTAGACTGGGGAGAGAGAGTGTCTAGGTGAGAAGTAGCGATGGCTGGAACATAATAAACCGCACCCACAGCCGCACTTTGGGCGATATTTTTTTTCCCCAAGTGAGGAGGGCGCACCCCGTGGACCCCCATTAAATAAGCCCCCAGATCCCCCAACCCCCTAGCAGTGAGGTTTAATGTGCTGTAACCCTGAGCACGCAAACGTCGTTGATACCTTCCCTCAAACCTAAAGACTTAGATTTTTCCAAGTCCCGGAGGAATGATTTGCCAGTGGTAATTAGAGCCATTTTTGCCTTAAACTTTATTTACAACGATTGTAGCGCCCTCTCTGGGACTCTGCGCCGGAGCGTGAAACATTCCCCAAAAAAATTTTCCCAAACCCCTTGCTTTTTTCCCAACCATGATTTACAATGAATGATTGTGACCAAAAGTCACTCTCGAAAGGGAGATGGAGCAAAAGCCTCCGAGAGATACTGGGGAAAAATTTCCTTAAGTCGAACGGATTCCAGGCTAACATAGTAGCCACTTGTGGGAATATTCCCTCAACCTGTGGTTTTAACTATAATCATCACTTCCACAAAAAAAATCGAGCATCTGAGAGCAAAACAGCTCACTACTCTCAAGGCTGTATAGCGCCAAAAGTCCTGTTGTCTAGCAAGTAGAGGTGCTCTAACTGTGTCTTTCGGTATCCTCGGCACAAAACTGGGCATGACCCAAATCTTTGACAGGGAAACAGGTTCTGCCATTCCCGTCACCGTGGTTCAAGCCGGTCCATGTGTAGTAACCCAAATCAAAACCAAAGAAACTGACGGCTATACTTCAGTCCAAATTGGCTATGGAGAAGTAAAAGAAAAAGCCCTCAGCAAGCCGGAGTTGGGTCATTTGAGCAAAGCAGGTGCCAAACCTTTGCGTCATTTGAAAGAATATCGCCTTGCTGAAACCTCCCCATATCAAATGGGACAAACCCTGAAAGCTGATATATTTAGCGTTGGTGACAAAATAGACGTAACCGGAACCAGTATGGGCCGTGGTTTTGCCGGCTACCAAAAACGGCACAACTTTAAACGGGGTTCCATGACTCACGGTTCCAAAAACCATCGTTTACCCGGTTCCACTGGTGCAGGAACAACCCCAGGTAGGGTTTATCCTGGCAAGAAAATGGCTGGACGCTACGGTGGTAGTCAGGTA
>JACONB010000224.1:5032-7201 GCA_014323965.1 Prochloron sp. SP5CPC1
CCTGCTGATAAAAGGAGCAGTACCAGGTAAACCGGGGGGTTTATTGAATATCGTATCCACCAAAAAAGTCGGTAAATAGTTATGGTTAACTGTGTAATTAAAAACTGGCAAGGGGAAAATGTGGGGGAAACAACCCTAGAACTGCGGGTTGCCAAAGAAGAAAACGCCTCCAGTATCGTCCATAGAGCTTTAGTACGGCAAATGACCAATAGCCGTCAGGGTAATGCTTCCACCAAAACTAGAGGGGAAGTGAGAGGGGGCGGAAGAAAACCATGGCGTCAAAAAGGCACTGGACGTGCTCGGGCAGGCTCCATTCGTTCTCCCTTATGGCGAGGTGGGGGTGTCATTTTTGGACCCAGACCCAAAGACTACAACATCAAAATGAATCGGAAAGAACGACGTTTGGCTCTCAGAACAGCCTTCAACAGTCGTCAAGAAGATTTGATTGTAGTGGAAGATTTTGCCCCACAGTTTCCCAAACCGAAAACTAAGGAGTTAGTAGCCGCCCTTTCCCGTTGGAGTATTTCTGGGGGAGCCAAAGTACTGGTTATCCTCAAAGAGATTGCTGAAAACGTCCATCTCTCAGCCCGAAATCTCCCCAACCTGAAAGCGATTACAGCAAATAACCTCAACGTCTACGATCTGCTGTGGGCGGATAAAATCGTCACCACCGCCGAAGCTCTCGCTCAAATCCAGGAGGTTTATAGTGACTGAGTACAATACCCGGGATTTAGTCGATTTAATCATTAAACCTATCGTCACGGAAAAAGGCTCCCTGCTGTTAGAGCAGAATAAATATGTCTTTGAAGTGGTGAAAAAGGCAACCAAACCGGAAATAAAGGCGGCGATCCAAAGTCTGTTTGACGTGAAAGTGGTCAAAGTGAATACACTAATTCCACCCCGCAAAAAACGGAGAGTCGGCAAATTTGTAGGATATAAACCCCAACACAAACGAGCCATCGTCACTTTGGCTGCGGAGGATCAAATCGACTTGTTCCCAGAAGTATAGAGATTAAGTAACCATTATGGGTATTCGTTCTTATCGACCATATACTCCCGGTATTCGCCAAGCAACAGTTTCCGACTTCAAGGAAATTACCAAAACCGAACCGGAAAAATCCCTCACTAAATTTAAACACAACCCCAAAGGGCGGAACAATCGAGGCGTAATTACCAGCAGACGCCGAGGAGGGGGACACAAGCGTCTCTATCGCCAAATCGACTTCCGCCGGGACAAGCACAATGTCCCCGCCAAAGTGGCAGCCATTGAATACGACCCCAATCGCAATGCTCGTATCGCTCTCCTCTTTTATCAAGATGGGGAAAAACGTTACATCATTGCCCCTATGGGACTAAAAGTAGGTGATACAGTACGTTCTGGTATTAATGTAGGTTTTGAAGTAGGCAACGCCTTACCTCTGAGTCGCATCCCCCTGGGTACAGAAGTTCACAACATAGAAATGATCCCCGGAAAGGGTGGGCAAATTGTCCGCGCTGCGGGAACTTTCGCCCAGTTAGTAGCCAAAGAAGGCAATTATGTAACCCTAAAGCTACCTTCCAAAGAAATTAGAATGGTACGGAAAGAATGTTTTGCTACTATTGGTAAGGTAAGTAATCCAGACCACAGAAACCTTAAACTAGGTAAAGCAGGGCGGAAAAGACACTTAGGACGACGTCCTCAAGTAAGGGGAAGTGTCATGAACCCAGTAGATCACCCCCATGGCGGCGGGGAAGGCAGAGCGCCAATTGGCAGAAGTGGTCCCATGACTCCTTGGGGGAAACCAGCTTTAGGTGCCAAAACCAGAAAGAAAAAACGGAGCGATGCCTTAATTATCCGGCGCGGAAAGAATTAAGCATTGCAAAAATAGTAACTTATTAATGTTTTATAGTTATGGGACGCTCGTTAAAAAAAGGTCCTTTTATAGCAGATAAACTGCTAGGAAAAATCGAAAAGCTGAACCAAGCCAATAAAAAACAGGTAATTAAAACTTGGTCGAGAGCTTCCACCATCTTGCCCCAAATGGTAGGACATACTATAGCAGTTCATAACGGTCGTCAGCACGTACCGATTTTTATTTCCGAGCAAATGGTAGGACACAAATTGGGAGAATTTGCCCCAACACGTACCTTTCGGAGTCATGCTAAGGGCGATAAAAAAGCAAGGTCTAG
>JACONB010000225.1 GCA_014323965.1 Prochloron sp. SP5CPC1
AGTACAACTGTAGGGGCCCATGGCTGTGCGCCCCTACAGCACCGAAAAACTTACGTGTTTGAATTAGTGAAAACTCTTACCCTGGGGTTTAAACTCCCCCTTCCCCTTTATCCCAGGCCCTCTCCCTTGAACAAATGCGCGGCAGTCCCCACCCCACCTGAGTGCAGGGGTGGGGAAGGATAGCGCGGGAATTTAGGGGGTTCGATACCCCCTAAATTCCCAATTAAGCTGTAGGTTTGTCCTGGGATTTGATATATTGCCGCAACTTTTCAATTGGCGCTCCGCCACTAGAAGCTACATAGTAGGAAGTGGACATAGTCAGATTCTCCTTCAAATTGGGGGTAAACGGGTGTATTGAGTTGAGGCATTTCCAAATATTTATCCCTATAAGAGGAAAAGCTAGAACCTGGGGGGAACCAACAACTTGTACGATAATATGGAACAACAAGCGCGGCCTGAACTGGTCGCTTAGTACGGGACACCCCTGCTCATGCCAAGCCTGGCCTGAGCAGGCCCCTAGGGAGTTTCACCCCTAGCCCTTACGGAAAAGGCTCTATGAGTCCGGCCACAACGAGAGTAAGTAATGAAACCGTTGGAATGCAGGCCCCGAAAGTAGCCGAAATACCAGAGATTAGGTACAAGGAGTAAGAGGGAAATAGTTGAAAGGTTAAGCGAAAGCGAAGTAAAAGGTTCACCAGTCTTGATGATCCGCCCGAAATCAAAGGGAAACCCGATATTAACCAAAGAAAGTAAGAGGAATCTAGGTAATAATTACCGAACAAAGACCGAACCCTCCGATTAAACCTCGTTACCAAAGAAAGGCGAAATTATCTCTGATACGCCTTAGCCAAAATGGCAAGTAGACAAGACTTGATACTTTGTTGTTATCAAGTTGTGAAACTAAAAGCGTCACCGGGGGAGAGGAACTAACCTAATCAACTGTAAGAAAACTAAGCGAAACAACAGGATAGAGCCAAACAGGGTCTAGCGGAAGGTCGATAACCGCTAGTAGGCCGAAGGTAACGGAGGCGGAATCCCTTGGAGGGTAAAGGATGAGTGAGAAAGCGAAAGCCTAGCTGTAATGGCTGGGATAGGGATTCAAAATTTGTCCCCGACCTCAAGGAATAGCAGACTTCACAACAGGGTTCGATACGAAATAGAAAGACAACTAGGAACTTAACAGAAGGAAAAGTTAGATGATAGCGACAACGCTAGAAAATGGACCAGAAGGACAATTGACCAAATGGGGCGACATAAACTGGCGCCGCGCCCGGAAAATTGTCAAGAACCTACGCGGTCGGATATTTCGTGCCCAAAAGCTTGGAAATTACAAAGAACTATTACGCTTACAGAAACTGATAAAGCGTAGCCGCTCAAACCTATTGCTGAGTATTAGACAAATCACACAGGTTAACGCCGGGAAGCAAACAGCTGGAGTAGATAAGGAGATTATAGAGACCCCCCAGCAGCGTGTGAAACTTGCCAATAGCTGGGAAAGGCCAAAGGCCAAACCAGCACGTAGGGTATACATACCCAAAGCGAATGGAAAGAAACGTCCCCTCGGAATCCCTTTGCGAAGCAACCGCCCAAGGCGTCCCGTCCGGGATAGAGTCGCTCAAGCAATAGTCAAAAATGCACTGGAACCACAATGGGAGGCCAGGTTTGAAGCCAATTCCTACGGCTTCAGACCTGGTCGCAATTGCCACGACGCCATAGCCCAATATTTCACAAGGTTATGCGGAGACTACAAAATAAAGACCGGAAAGTGGGTAAAAAGAGACAAATGGGTTCTGGACGCTGATATCAAAGGCTTTTTTGATAACATTGACCATAAATCCATTCAGAGTGCTACCAGGGATGACTCCCAAGTAAGTGAATGGTTAAAAGCTGGATTCGTCGAGAGCGAAAAGGGCTACAGCCCAACCGAAAAAGGAACTCCACAGGGTGGCGTAATAAGTCCCTTATTAGCAAATATCGGACTCCACGGGTTAGAAACACACATCAACAAATGTAACCCAAAGGTAGGCGTCATCAGGTATGCGTATGACTTTATAGTCACCGCAAAGGACAAGGAATCCTTGGAGAAACTGAAAATTCAGATAAATCAATGGTTATCAGAACGAGGTCTTGAAATCAGTGAGGAGAAGACACGGATAATACATATCAACGGCGGGTTTGATTTCCTAGGGTTCAACCTGAGGCAATATAGGGTAAAAGGCGATGATGGCGTCCTACGGGATAAACTGATCATCAAACCCCAAAAGTCAAAAATACTGGAATTCTGCAAGAAAGTCGGTGCCACAATCGACAGCATGAAGATGAAAACCCCAGAGCAGGTCGCCCGAAGAATCGAACCACTTCTCAGAGGTTTTGCGAATTACTACGGAGGGGTATGTAGCAAAGAAACCTTTAACTACATAAACTACCGGGTCTGGTGGTACCTCTGGCGTTGGGCAAAGAGACGGCATCCCAACAAGACCAAAAAGTGGGTAAAAGAAAAATACTTCCGATTGCGATCGCCTACCGCGTAAGCGTCCCATCCCTGGTAAATCGGGTAAAGGACGTAATTGGACATTTTGGTATGAATATACGGACCGTAAAGGTCAGCGGCGAACCGATAACCTTTACAACATTAAGTCTGTACCTATTATACGACATGTCAAGGTTAAAGGGGCCAATTCCCCAGACGACCCGAATTTACAAAAATACTGGCAAAACCGGAAAACCAAAACAGGGAACAAACGATGGTCCAAAGGCTCGAAATACGAGTCCATAGCCATAGCCCAGAAATGGAAATGTCCGATATGTCACGACCACCTATTCAATGGAGAGGAAATCGAAACCCATCACATAGTACCTGTGGCCAAAGGAGGCTCGGACGACGCGAGCAACAATTCGGCACCTGCACAAACCGTGTCATAAACAGGTACACAGCGAGAAAACCAAGCAAGTAAGGTCTGAGCGTACGCAGAGCGGATGATAGGAGACTGTCACGTCCGGTTCTTAGGGGAGGGGCGTAGGGCGACCTACAAACCTTACCCGACGCGATGGTACGCTTCCATAACAGTTAATTGTGTCCCCGAAAGGGAAACCCACCCCCTCGGTCCCCCTCCTGGGAGGGGGAAGGGGTGGGTTGGCTTGGATTTTGGTTGCAAAGTTGCTATAGCTACATCCGATGGAGAGTTTATAGAAGCTCCAAAGTTCCAGGCAAAAGCAGCTGAGAGAGTCAGACAACTTTCTAAACAGTTAAGAAGGAAGCGCCGTCCTGAAAAGAGGAAGACTAAAGCCTCTCGTAGATGGCGCAAAACTCAGAAGCAAATCGCATCGGTCAAACGCAAGGTTGCTAATCAGCGCCACGACTGGTCTCATAAAGTAGCAGCACAAATCGTTCCGCAGATGAACGCAGATAAACGCGGATATTTGAACCGCAGATGAACGCAGATGAACGCGGATGGCTGTCAACTAAGAGCTTGCACCCTAGTCGTTCCTTAGTTGCGGTACTTTGCGTCTTTGCGCCTTGGCGCGCTGTAAACTAGGAGTTTGTACCGTAGTCGTAACTTAATTGCGTCACGCAGTGCGCCTTAGCGCCTTAGCGCGATTCGTTAGCAGTAATAGCTTGGTTGCTACTGAGAAGCTAACACCGAAGGTGCCGCCTTTGGCGGCACTCAAGGGCATGACTCGCAAGGGAAAAGGCAAGAGAAAGCGTCAAAAAGCTGGTCTTAATCGTTCTTTGTTAGATGTCGCTATCGGCATGACAAAAGATGCTATTAAGTACAAGGTTATTGAGGCAGGTGGGGTCTATTTAGAAGCACCAACACAAAAGTTAAAACCCACTCAAAGATGTGCTAAATGCTGGAAAACTACCAAGAAAACATTGAGTGGGCCGCGCTACCGCGCGGATCCGGTGTACCCACCGGATCGTGTTCATGTTTGTCAGCATTGCGGGCATCAAGAGGATAGAGATATCAATGCAGTACCGCAGATAAGAACGGATTAACGCAGATAAACGCGGATAATGGATCCAACGGGAAGCCGCCTAGCTCTACCAATTGTGGAAGCATGAGGCAACGCCGGGGCAAGGAAGCGTCGGAAACGTCTAGCGAGTGCGTAGCGGCTAGACGTAGTTCATAGAAGCACGTCAGTATCATAACAAGAGGAGTAGAAACTAAATGGCCATTATCGAAGGAACCGAATTTAACAACCAACTGTTTGCGCGAAGCACTGGTGAGGAAGTGCGTGGTGGAGACGGGAATGACACTCTCGACGCCAGCGTGGGTCTAGGAAACAATACTCTGAGAGGTGGTTCTGGCGATGATGAGCTATTCGCCGGGACTCAAGACTCTTTATTGGGCGGTGTGGGGAACGATACCCTTGATGCTAGATCGGGAACGGGTGCTAATATACTGGAGGGAGAAGCAGGCAATGACCTTCTCTTCGCTGCCACAAACGATACTTTACTGGGGGGTACGGGGAATGACCGTCTTTTTGCAGGTCGGGGAAATGCTATTCTCCAAGGCGGCGCTGGTAGCGACCAGTTTTGGATCGTTCAGGCAGAATTACCCACTCAACCCAATATTATCAATCGCTTCATTCAAGGGGTTGACCAAATTGGCATTGGCGGTTTAGAAGATGTCACATTTGAAAGCCTAATTTTCGAACAGCGGGATGGTAATACTGTCATCAGCGCTACGGTGGGGGAGCAGGTGGTGGAACTGGCAATTGTGCTCTCCTTCCCTCCACCAGATCAACCCGAACTAGAGCTGAGAGCTGAGGATTTTATTTTTGCAGAGTCTCCAGCTTTTGCTGTACCTGGCCCCACAGTAGAAGATGCTACCTTCTCGGTGGCTGAAAATAGCCCGGAGGGAACCACGGTAGGTTCTGTAGTTGCTACTGACATCGAAATAACCGATGACCCAGAAGATAGCGACAGGCTGACCTATGAGATAATCTCGGGTAATCCTGATCCAGATGTGGATGAAACCCCAGCATTTAGTATTGATGCAGAAACGGGGGCAATAACTGTAGCTGATAGCGGTGATTTGGACTTTGAGGCGACCCCAAACAGTTTTGACCTGACAGTACGAGTTACCGACCTAGAAGGTTTAACAGCTGAATCGACGGTAACGATAAATCTGACAGATGTCAATGAAGCCCCCACAGATGGGAACGGAGACGGTACACCTGATGTGGAACAACCTAATGTTGCCTCTATCCGAAGCCTTGACAACCCGAACGAGTTCTTTACCTTAGTCGCACCAGAAGGTGTTCAGTTCACTAACGTGAGCGTGACTGATGATTTCGATGGGGATGGGAATCCTGACGATCTAAACGATCCAACTGGTTTGGGATTTGCTTTCCTGGATGGTTTCCTCAACTATACTATCCAGTTGGAGCAGGGACAACGGGAGTTGGATATCAGCATTATCCTTCCCCCCAATACCGATTTCAATACCTACTATAAATTCGGTCCAACACCAGATAATTCCACTCCTCGTTTGTACGAGTTCACTTATGATGGGCAAACTGGAGCTGAATTTTTCAATCTTGAGGATGGAACAACTCTGGTTGTGCTCCACTTTATCGATGGGGAAAGAGGAGATAATGATGGGGAAGTAAACGGCGTAATTCTCGATCCAGGAGCGCCCGGTGTCGATGCCAACTTACCTGCCCCCAGCCTTGAGCGAGAAGGAGAAAGTTTTACCATCGATGGTACAAATGGATTGGTAGTTCCCCTCAATTTTACCCTGACAGAAAACGAGTCAGCTTTCGTTAATGAAATCGGGGTATTCCGTGTCGATGACGCCCAAGGGAGTGTGAATGGTATTCTTCCCGGTGAAGATGGTTATTCCGACGCAGCTTTGGACAGTAATCGAGGGGAAGTCATTTTCAGTGAAGTGGATACAGATCTCACAGGTTTGTCTCGCTCACTGCAATTTTCAGGGGGCGGTCCGCAAAGCGGATCCGGTGCGAAGCACCGGGTCGCCTAGGATTTTACCTTGAAACCAGTAATGGAGAACCATTATTTTCCTTTAGTGCAGCTAATGACAATAATAATGAGCAAGTGCGGGTTTCCCAGTCTGGGAGCGTGTTTACCCTAGCGTGGGAAGACACAAACGTAGACGGACTCTCATTTGGGGGTGACTTTAACGATCTGATTATCAATGTAGAGTTGGGAAACATTCCGGGGGTAAACCAGTTAGTTGCTATTGACCAAGGAGAGGACCAGCGAGAACTACTAGACTTGACACAACTGCCTGGTCAGCAAGTAACAGCTGACTTTACAGTTAACAGGGAAGCTGCTTTAGATAACTTCGTTGGTTTCTATCGTATCGATGACGAAGATGGTCAAATCGGCAGTCTTAATCCGGGTGATGCTGGATATGCAGCAGCAGCTCTTGGACGACGGGTGCTGACAGATCTAGACCTCCGAGTAGCAGACGGAGCAACAGAGAGTTTCAGCGGTACTTTAGACGTAGGATTCCTCTATGCACCATTTATCATTGCCAATGGTACCCCTGAGCAGTTACTGGATCAAGATACCAATAATGACCCAGAAATCTACTTCCCGTTCATAGCTGGAAACGCTGATGGAGCGGACCATGTCCGGTTGCTGGGTGACAATGTCTTCGGTTTTGAAGATTTACCGGGAGGTGGGGACAATGACTTTAATGACATTGTTGTTCAGATTAATTTCACTCTAGTTTAAAATCATGCATATCTGCTCCCCGTTTTTTAACAGGGAGCGGCTATAATGGAGCGAAAAATGACTAATTTTTAACTAGAATTAGATGGACAAATAATAAACTTAGTTATGTTTTTCTCGCTAACTATATTTAGTAAGATTGGGCAAACTCTACTCACAAGTTTTTTTTGGCCATTATAGACTGCACCTTTATAGTACTCTATTAGTGGATTGCATAACTTATATTATCTTAATATTAGATATATAGCAGTCGCCAAGGCGATTGATACACCCAGGGTGACCCACCCCTCTGCTCCCCTCCCAGGAGGGGATGGGGGTGGGTTGGCTCGAAACGTTAGAACCCTTAAACTGTCATGGTACTTGCTATATATATAAAGTTTTGATAAAGATGATATTAATAAATAAACTTCATGTTATCTGATAAGATGTAATAATAAGTAGTCAATTGGGAGCAATTTTGGGTACAATTGCTCCAGTATAAGTCAAGAAGGTTTAACCAGTTAAGCGAAAAAGCAGGGACAAAAAATTCAATGACTCCGAAGAAAACTCTAGACATTCAAGACCTTGGTATCGTTGTCGTTGCCAAGAATCTCAATCCCCAAGTTGTTAACCTGAATTTTCTCAAATTAAGTGGCATTATCCCCAACGATTGGGAATTGACACAACAGCCCTTTGTCAACCCTCGCGTTGTTCAACTAACCTTCCAAAACGGCGTCAATATCGTAGCACAACCGGGAACAATCACCTTCTCTGAGCCGATTAGAACCAACAATACCCAAGAACTTAACGCGCCGAAAGTGGCAAAAAAATTCCTGGAAAAGCTGCCTAATGCAGAATACCAAAGCGCGAGTATCAGCCCTAAAAATGTGGTAGC